>JAYUQE010000339.1:0-9979 GCA_043756905.1 Burkholderiales bacterium
GTGCGGGCACGTCCAGCGGGTTGGCCGCCAAGCTGCGTTGCAGCGGCGCCTTGGCTTCTTCGTGCCGCCCTTGCTGATCCAGCGCAACCGCCTCGGCCAGCCAATTGGCGGCTTGCTGCCCGGTGCTGTAGGTCTTGCCCGCAGCAGGCTTGGCGCTGGCCACGGTGGGCTTGGCGGGCGGTGGCGCCGGGCTCGCCGGCTTGACCGCCTCACCTGATGCGTTAGCAAATGCCAGTGGACGTGGCGCGGCCTGAGTGGCCGGTTGCGGCGCGGCTGGCGCCGGCGGCCGCACGGCCTGCGGCGTACCAGCCGTTTGCATGGGCACGGCAGGCAGCACAGGTGTTGGCTGCGCCTTGGGTGGCGACGCAGCCACCTGCGCCAGCACGGTGGGCGGCGCTTGTGCCGCCGCGCTGGCCACGGGCGCCACAGCCACGGGCGCCACAACTGGCGCGGCAGCTACGGCAGGTGCGGCCGGCGCTGCGCCCGTTATCGGCGCCAGCGGCGCAGCGGTCGCAGCCACGGGCGCTGCCGGCTTGGCCGGCATGGCCGCCCGCGCGGCCACTGCCGCGGCGTCGCGCTGTTGCAGCCACCACGCTGCGGCCAGCGCCACCACCAGCAGGCCGATCAGGATCACCGCATTGCGACCCAGCTTCCAGCGCGATTCGGGCTTGACCGAGCGAATCGCGCCGCCGCCCAGCGCCTCACCCCCCGCGCGCCCATTGCGCACATCCAGGTCTTGCAGCATTTTGTTGATGATGCTCATACGCTACTCGTCAGTGTCCAGGTCAGCCTGCGCGCCATGGGTCAATCGATCTTTCTGCCTGGGCAGTGCTGCGCTGCGCACAAGACGGGCCATCGCTTTCATGCCAGCCGCACCAGGCCAAGTACCACCAAGGCCAGGCCCACCAGCGCCAGGCCGCCCAGCAAGGCCACACGCGCCGGCAGATGCAGTGAAGCGGTGTCGCCCACGGCGTCCACCACCTCACGCAGACCCACCGATGTCTTGCCGCGGCCGAACGACCCCATCAGCGACTTGTGGGCCACGATGTTGACCAGCCTGGGGTAGCCCCGCGTACTCCAGCGCAGCATCCAAATGGCCGCATTTGAAAACACGCGCACGCCGTCATAGCCGGCGATGGACAAGCGGTGATCCAGGTAGCGCACCAGTTCGGGGCCCGTCAAGGGCCCCAGCCGATAAGCAAACGTGATGCGCTGCTTGAGCTGGCGAATCGATTCATGGTCGAGCTTGAGGTCCAACTCGGGCTGACCAAAGATCACCACCTGCACCAGCTTGCGCTTTTCGGTTTCAAGGTTGGTCAGCAGACGCAGCGCTTCCAGGGTTTCAATCGGCATGGCTTGCGCTTCGTCCAGGCACACCAGCACGCGCTTGCCTTCGCGCGCCAGCACCAGCAAGCGCTGGTTCAAGGCCTTGAGCAGCAAGTGTTGTTGCAGCGTTTCGGTGGCCGCGCCCAGCGCCGTGGTGTCGGCACCCAGGTCTTCGGCCAGTTCGAGCAGCAAGCCTTGCGGGCTGATAAGGGGGTTGGGGATGTAGGCGGTTTGGTACTCCGCGCCCAGGCTGCGCAGTAGCTTGCGGCACAGCATCGTCTTGCCCGTGCCCACTTCGCCCGTGATCTTGATGAAACCCTCGCCCGATTGCGTGGCCACCAGCAAGGTGTTCAAGGCCTGTTGCGACGCGCCGGACGAAAAGAAGTAACTCGTATCGGGCGTGATGCCGAATGGAAACTCCCGCAACTTGAAGTGGCGCAAGTACATGGCTGGCCTCAAAGCCTCGTTGCCCAGGCTGGGCGGATGCAAATTGATGTCAGGCCGAACATCTCAATCCTGCTTCGCTGCCGCCGGCTCGCGCATGCTTTGAATACGTTTGCCTGTGGCGGCAATGTCGTCGGCCCAGTCCGATTCCATCTTCACCACGGTGGGCTTGATCAGGATCACCAACTCGCGCTTGCTCGATGCCTGCTCGCCCTTGCGGAACAGCGCTCCAGCTACCGGTGCCGCGCCCAGGCCCGGAATGGCCGAGCGGCCGTTTCTGCTGCTTTCGGTCATCAGCCCGCCAATCACAACCATCATGCCGTCGGCGGTTTTCACCACGCTGTCGGTTTCATTCACGCTCATCACGGCCAGCGGCACGGTGTTGGAGCCGGCCTGCGTGGAAGACGCCTTTTCCTTTTCGGTGATGCTGTTCACCAGCGTGTGCACATGCAAGGTGACGCGGTCGCGGTCGTCGATCTGCGGCGTCACGTCCAGCGAGATGCCGGAAAAGAACGGCTGGTAGGTCACGGTGGGCGGCACCGCCACGGCGGCCGCGGCAGACAGGGTGGTTGAGCCCGCCGTGATGTTGGTGATGAACGGCTCTTCAGTGCCCACCTTGATCACCGCTTGCTGGTTGTTCAGCGTGGCAATGCGCGGGCTCGACAGCACGTGCACGTCACCCTGCGTTTCCAGGAAGCTGATGAGTGCGGCGAACTGCGAGCCTTGAATCGCCAGGCCCAGGCCGGCCGAAAACGCGGTGCGCGCAGTGCCGGCGGCAAGCTGGCTGCCCAGCAAGTCGGCCAGGCTGGCGCCGGTCACCACCTGGCCGGCGCGCGTGGTGCCGGGCGCGCCGATCAGACTGGCATCAGCGCCCACGCCGGCACGCAGCAAACCCTGGCGGAAGGCCGACCAGTTGATGCCTTGCTGGGAATCCTCGTTGAGCTGCACGTCGATCACCTTGGCTTCGATGATGACCTGGCGCTCCACATTCACCTGCATGGCGCGCAGCAGTTTTTCCACCGCGCGCAGCTCCTTGGGCATGCCGCGCACCAGCACCATGCCGCTCATCTGGTTCACGTTCACGGCGCGGCCTTCGCTGCAACCTTCCACCCCGCGCTGTCGTTCACCCATTTGCGAGTCGCCCATGAACGACACATCGGCGCGGCTTGAACTGCTGCCGCTTTGGCCACTGCGCGATGCGCTGGCCGTCATCTTCGGAATCTGGCAGCCCCTCATTGTCATTGCGCTCTTGACGCTCACTTCGCTGGGCCTCATCGCCATGCAGCCCCAGATCTTCAAGGCCCAGACCTCCGGCCGCGACCAGTACGTCGGCATCGAATTGCTGCAAGCCTGCGCCGAGCGGCTGCTGGCCGTGCGGCGCCAAACGGGGTATGGCAGCGTCGTCAACACCCTGTGCAACGGCTTGGGTGGGGTAGGGGGGTTTGCGAGCAACTTTACAGTTGCGATGGTCGACGCCGGGGGCACCGTGATCACCACGTGCAGTTCCGCCACGTGTACCGTCACCATCACCATCGCCAAGGCCTCCGGCCCAGCGGCCTCATTGCCCGCGCTCACCCTGCGGCTCAGTTCGTATTAGGCAGCGCTTGACCCATGCACCTGTCCACAACCCGCAATTCGAATGGCCAGCCTGCGGCCGGGCACAGCTTGGTGCTGGCGCGCGTCAGGCCAAGGCAACAAGGCTTCACGCTGGTGGAGGCCGTGATCTCGGCCGGCTTGATCGGCGTTCTGGCAGTAACGGCAACGTACTTCTGGGTCGACGGCTTTACCCTGGTGCGCACCGTGAATGCCGACAGCGCGGCCATCGCCGACGGGCGGGCGGTGCTGGAGCGCCTGGCGCGCGAGATCCGCGAAGCCAAGTACGACTCGAGCACGGGCGCCTATTGCGTGCCCAACACCACCACCACCTTGGTGAACCCGGCCAATCAATTCAGCTTCAGGAAAACCATCGGCACCTTCGGATCGGCCTGCGGCACCAATGATTTCACCGTGACGGTCAGCCTCGCCGCGCCGAACGTGAACCTGGCTTACGCCGGCGCGTCGGCACCGCTGGCCGCCACGAGCGCCATGACGGGCTATGCCAGCGCCTTGCAAATCCGCCATCTCGATACGGCTTTCGTGCCCACCACCAGCGCCAGCACCTTGCGCTTCGTTGAATTGACCTTGACCGTGCAACCCAGCGGCGTGCAAGCCACGCAGACGCGCACCGTGGTGGCGCTGCGCAACAACTGATCGGTGGCCTGACGTGATGAACCCCACCATCGCCTGCCGCACCAACCTCGTCAGTCGGCGGCCTCGCCAGCGCGGCATGGTCACGGTGCTGGTGATGCTGTTCCTGGTCGCCACCGTGGTCTTTGCACTGTCGCAGATGCTTAATGTGAGCAGCGGCAACGTGATCGACGGCCAGCGTCAGAGCGACAGCACGGCGGCCTTCTACCTTGCCGAAAGTGGCCTGGAGCGGGCACAGGCCAGCCTGAGTGACGCCTACAGCACCAACATCAACAACGCGAGTTGCACCGGCATCGCCACCACCTACAACTTGGGCCTGGGCACGGTTGCGTTAGCGGGTGTCTCCGCGCCACCCACCTGCGACAACGACACCGGCACACCTTGCACGGTTTGCACCGTGACGTCCACCGGCCAGGTCGGCATCAGCACGCGCACGCTGACGCGAGACCTGGCGCTGACCATCACCAATGGCACCACCTGCAACGGCACCAACTCAAGTTGCAGCAACAACCCGGTGACCTGGCGCCTGCGCCTGAAAAACACCGCGGCCGTGGCGGGCATCGGCATCTTCAACCTCACGTATATCAGGCAGGGGGGCAACACGGCGACCTGCGCCGCCGGGTCGAATTGCCAGTTGCAGTTGGCCCTGACCTCTCCTTCCAACGGCGTCAACAGCACCGGATTGCAGGGCAACGCGGTGCTGATTCCGGCCGGGGTGACTTACCCGATCTACCAGACCATGAGCCGCGGCGTCAACAACCTGGTCGAGGTTGGAACGTTCTTTCTGGGTACCACAGCGCCGTCGCTCACCGGCCCCACAGCCAACCCCGGTGCGGCCTCCTATTGGGACGACAACAAGAATAATGTCGGAACGACGGTCGGGCCCAGCGGCAGCAATACCGGTGGCACCAACGACGGAACGGCCACGTCCGGCGGCACCTGCCGTGCGCCAAACATCGCCGCCCAGGACTGCACCAGTTGGTGCCATGGCGGCGACACCCTGGTGTTTTCGTTCGCGGGCAATGTCACGGCGCTGACCGATGCGCTTACCAGCGTGACCTTTGGCACGAACGCGAGTGTTGGCCAGAATTTCCCGATGACCCGTGTCACGAAGTACCCCACCCCGTTGATTGGCGGCGCGCCGACCAACGTGGACGCCGAAATCTGGTACGCCCGCAACCCCAATTTCACCCCCGCAGCAACGCCGCTGGCGGTGAATGCGTCGTCATACAAGGGGCGAGGAACGGGCGCCGTGGGCGCGGCGTGGACGACCGCGAATGCCTCCAGCACCTCGATCACCCTCGCCACGCTGACCGTTGGTGCAGGTTTCACCGGCTACCCGGCACAGATCATTTCGGTGGGCGATACCGTGGCAAGCACCGGCGTGGCTGCGAACACGACCATCGTGCAGCAGTTGACCAGCACGGAGACTGGCGGGATGACCACGGAGCGAGGCGGGAGAGGCACCTACCAGGTCAGCATTTCACAGACTGTTGCCGGTGCGAACAACCGCCTGTGGACCGTCAGCTCCAATGTCCTGAATGTCACGGCATGCACGATTTGCTTTTTCGCGCAGGCCGACACGGTTGCCCTGACTGGCTTGAGCGCGAACCGCACCATCAACGCGGCGCAGACCACAGCCACGACCTACGGCCGCGTTGAGGTGCTCGGCGGGCTTGGGCGCTACCAAATCAGCGGCGCAGCGACGCGGGTCGCGTCGGGCAACTCCCTGTTCGCCGACACAGCGGCGGTTATTGGCGGGACACCGGCCACAACTCTGTACTTGCCATCGACGTCAAGCCAGCCCGCGGTCACGGTGCCGGCGATGCTGATCACGAAGAAGTCAGGTACCGGCGTGGTGGCGCCGGGCACCACGGTCACGGCCGTGAGTGCGCCGAACGCGGCCACAACGGCATTCACCGTCAGCACCGCGCCGACCACGGCACTCGACGCCGCCAGCCTGTGCGGCGGCACCTGCGCGCTCTTTGTTCCCGGTGCCGGTGCAGTCACCACATTCGCGCTGGGTGGGATCACGGCCAATTTCAACGAGTGGGCCTCGGGCTTCACCTGCTTGAAGGGGGTCAACCTGACGCCTCAGGTCGTGACTACTACCTCCCCCGCCAATGCGCGGTGGATCGAGGTCGTCAACTAAGAAGTTGTGAACGAACCCCGCACGCCCGCTCGACACGCCATGCTCCACCCGCACGTCGTTGCGACTCGTCGCCATATCACGCGATATGGCTCCTCGTCGCGCCTCGTTCGGGCGGCGCCTGGCGCGCCGCTCGGCCGCGCGGGATTCATTCACAACTTCTGACCGCATGAACACGGCATGATGCCCGCTGTTCGAAAACCGATGAGGCCCCGATGCTGACCACCCAAAAACAGCAGTCGCTCGGCACCGTGCTGGTCGAGCAAGGCCTGGTCCGCCCCGAGCAGATCAGCCAGGCGCTGGCCGAGCAAAAGCGCAGTGGCCAGTTGCTGGGCAAGGTGCTGGTGCAAATGGAAATGGCCAGCGAAGAACAGATCGCCCAGGCCATTGGCCGGCAGTTGAACCTGCCCTTTGTTGACTTGCGCCGCTTTGATGTGCAGCCCGATGTGGTGCGCCGCTTGAGCGAGCTGCATGCGCGGCGCTTCAATGCCGTGGTGCTGGAAGACCGCGGCGATTCGTACTTCGTGGGCGTGGTCGACCCGACTGACCTGCGTTCGCACGATGAGCTGGCCACGGTGCTGAAGCGCCATGTTGATCTGGCCGCCATCACCAACGAGCAATTGCACGCCACGATCGACCGCATCTACCGCAAGACCGAGCAGATCGGCGCCTTTGCGAAGGAAGTGGAAAAGGAGATCGGCGCGCAGGAGCATGTGATCGACCTCACGTCGATGAGCCGCGCCATCAGCGATGCTGATGCGCCGATCGTGAAGCTGCTGCAAACGATCTTCGATGACGCGGCGCGGGTGAATGCCTCAGACATTCACTTCGAGCCGCAAGAGCATGCGCTGGTGGTGCGCTTTCGCATTGACGGCGTGCTGCACGTGCAGGTGGAGGCAGACACAAGCATCACCTCGGCGCTGATCGTGCGGCTAAAGCTGATGGCGCAGCTTGACATCGCCGAGCGGCGGCTGCCGCAAGACGGGCGCATCACGGTGAAATCAGCCGAGTCGCGCTTTGACATTCGCATGTCCACCATGCCCACGCAGTATGGTGAATCCATCGTGCTGCGGCTGTTGCGCCAGGGCGGCAAGCGCAAGGGCATTCGCGACTTGCTGCCCCCTTGGGCTTGCGACGCGTTCGAGGCGGCGATCAGTGCGCCGCACGGCATCGTGCTGGTGACCGGCCCCACGGGCAGCGGCAAGACAACCACGCTGTACGCTGCGCTGGAAACGCTGAACAAGCCGAGCGTGAAGATCCTCACCGCCGAAGACCCGGTGGAATACCGGCTGGCCGGCATCAACCAGGTTCAAATTAACGACAAGATTGAGCTGACCTTCGCGCGCGTACTGCGCTCGCTGCTGCGCCAGGACCCTGACGTGCTGCTGGTGGGTGAGATTCGCGACAACGACACGGCTGACATCGCCGTGCGCGCGGCCATGACTGGGCACATGGTGCTTTCCACGCTGCATACCAACGATGCGCCGAGCACGCCGGTGCGGCTGCTGGACATGGGGGTGCCCGGCTACATGATTGCTTCCACGCTGCGCGCGGTGTTGGCGCAGCGCCTGCTGCGGGTGAATTGCCTGTATTGCGCCGAGCCCTACGAGCCTGAAACCGACGAGCGCGCCTGGCTGCTGCACCATTCATCTGAAGAGGAAATGTCGTTGGCCAAATTCCGCAAGGGGCGCGGCTGTTCGCGCTGCAACGGCATGGGCTTCACGGGCCGGCGGGGCGTATACGAGCTGCTGGAAATCAACCAGACTTTGACCGATGCCTTGCTGAGCGCTGACCCGCACCAGATTGACATGTTGGCGCGCCAACAGATCGGCCGGCGCACCTTGGCCCATGGCGCCATCACCCTGGTGTACGAAGGCCGCACCACGGCGGCCGAAGCCATGACCATTGCCGAGTAGCGGAGCGCGCAAACACCACACACCATGCAGACCTATCTGTACGAGGGGCGCAACAAGCTCGGCGAGAAGATGAACGGCCGCATCGAATCGGCCAACCCGCAGGCCGTGGCCAAGTGGTTGATGGACAGCGACATCTCGCCCACCAAGATCCGCGAGCTGCCCAGGCCCGCCGAGCAGCCCGAATGGTTCACCAACCTGACGGGCGAAAACAAGGTGCCGCTGATGGAGCTGCAACTGCTGACGCGGCAGATGGCGAACATGGTGCGCGCCGGCATGCCGCTGCTGCTGGCGATTGAAGGCATTCAACGCTCCACCAACAACAAGGCGCTGGCCAAGGCCTTGCTGGCGGTGCGCGCTGATCTTGACCGCGGTAACGAACTGAGCGCCGCGTTTGCGCGCCACCCGAAGATCTTTGATGACTTCTACGTGAACATGATTCGCGTGGGTGAAGGTTCAGGCAAGCTCGACGAAGCCTTTCGCGCGCTTTTCAAGCAGATTGAATTCGACCGCGACCTCGACAAGAAGGTGAAGTCGGCCGTGCGCTATCCCACCTTCGTGATGGCAGCGCTGGGCATTGGCATGGGTGTGTTGATGTTCTTCGTGATCCCGGTGTTTGCCGCGACCTACAAGAACCTGAAGGCCGACCTGCCGGCCATCACGCAGGCGCTGATCACGATTTCCACCTTCGGCCGCACCTACTGGTGGGCCTTGCTGGGTGCCGCCGCAGGCGCCTACACGTTGTTCAAGCGCTGGATCAAGCACGAGCGCGGCAGCTACCTGTGGGACCGCACCAAGACGCGGCTGCCGGTGATTGGCAGCATTCTCACCAAGGCCTGCGTGGCGCGTTTTTGCCGCAACTTCGCCATGGCCAGCCGCAGCGGCGTGCCGCTGGTACCGTCACTCGAACTGGCCGCGCGCGTGGTGGGCAATGCCTTTTATGAGCAGCGCATTCTGGCGATGCGCAAGGGCATCGAGCGCGGTGAAAGTTTCACCCGCGTGGCCACCACGGCGGGCATTTTTTCGTCGATGGAATTGCAGATGATCAACGTGGGCGAGGCCACGGGCGATGTCGACGAAATGATGGAACAGATTGCGCAGATCCATTCCGAAGACGTGACCTACGAGGTGAGCAAGCTGGCCGAAACCATCGAACCCATTTTGCTGGGCGTGATGGGCCTGATGGTTGGCGTGCTGCTGCTGGGCGTGTTCTCGCCGCTGTGGAATTTGGGGCAGGCAACGCTGCACCCGGGCGGGAAGTGATGGCAGGACGGCGTCGCTTCTGCATAGCGGAATCAGGACGGTGGGGCGTGCTGCGAATCGGGATCACGCCGGCGGGGCGTGCTGCTCCACTCATGCCCAGGCCAGTGGCCATGGGCGTTCACCAGGCACAAACAGTCCACTGGACTGTTTGTGTCCGGGCTCACTCACCCGCTGGCTTCCCTCCGGGGCGCCAGCTCCTTCTTTAGTTCGCTACGCAGCACGCCCCACCGTCCTGATCCTTCAGCAGCGGCTGTTCTCGAACGTTGCCCCCGCCACCATAGGTGCAGGCCGAGGGTGTTGGGCGGCAGGCGTAGCGAGGTAAAGAAGGAGCCGGCGCCCCGAACGGAAGCCGGCGGGTGACACGAGCGAAGCCTGCCACCCGACGCCGTTGGCTCGCCCAGGCAGCCAAGTGCATTGCATCCGCCAAAGTGCCTCAGCATCGCCGCGGCAACGTGGCCGCGCTCTCAGCCACATCCCAATACAGCCCCGCCATCATCTGAATGCCTTCGCGCACCAAGGGCAGCAGCAAGTGTTCATCGGGCGCGTGCTGCTGGCACGCCGGGTAGGAATGTGGCACCCACACCGTGGGCAGGCCCAGGGTGTGGGCGAAGACATCATTGGGCAGCGAACCGCCCAG
>JAYUQE010000340.1:0-9969 GCA_043756905.1 Burkholderiales bacterium
ACCTTCACCTTTCGCATCAAACCCGGCATCTACTTTGCCGACGACCCGGCCTTTGCCGGCAAGCCGCGCGAACTGGTGGCCGCTGACTATGTGTATTCGATCAAGCGCCACTACGACCCGCGCTGGAAGAGCGGCAGCCTGTACTTGCTGGAAAGCGCCAAGATCCTGGGCCTGAGCGAATGGCGCAAGGAGCTCGCCGCCGCGGGCAAGCCCTTTGATTACGACCGCGAGGTCGAAGGCCTGCGCGCGCTGGACCGCTACACCTTGCAGATCAGATTAGGCGAATCCGCCCCGCGCTTTCTTTACCAGTTGGCCGACGGCGCCTTCACCGGCGCCCTGGCGCGCGAGGTGGTGGAACATTACGGCGACAAGATCGGCGAGCACCCGGTGGGCACCGGGCCGTACAAGCTGGCGCAGTGGAAGCGCAGTTCGCGCATCGTGCTGGCGCGCAACCCGACCTATCGCGAAGTGGTCTACGACGAAGCGGCCCCGGCTGATAGCCCCGGCTTGCAGCGGACAGCGGCGCGCTTCAAGGGCCGGCGCCTGCCGATGGTCGATGAAGTGCACATCGCCATCATCGAAGAAGAACAACCGCGCTGGCTGGCCTACCTGAACGAGGAGCACGACCTGGTTGAAAACGTGCCGGCCGAATTCGCCAACATCGCCTTCCCCAATAACCGCCTGGCGCCCAACCTGGCCAAACGCGGCATGCACATGGAGCGCTATGCACGCGCCGATGTGGCGTATTCCTACTTCGCCATGGAGCACCCGGTGGTGGGCGGCTACACGCCCGAGAAGGTGGCGCTGCGCCGCGCCATTTCGCTGGCGGTGGACGTGGAGCGCGAACTGCGCCTGGTGCGGCGCAACCAGGCGCTGCCGGCGCAGTCGAGCATTGCCCCGGGCACCTGGGGTTACGACGCCGCGTTCAAGAGCGAGATGAGCGAGTACAGCCTGGCGCGCGCGCGTGCGCTGCTCGACCTGTATGGCTATGTCGACAAAGACGGCGACGGCTGGCGCGAGCAGCCTAACGGCGAGCCATTGGTGCTGGAGTATTCCGACTCGCCCGACCAGCTTTCGCGCAAGCTCAGTGAGCTGTGGCAGAAGAACATGGATGCGCTGGGCCTGCGCATCGTCTTCAAGGTGGCCAAGTGGCCTGAACAGTTAAAGGCCTCGCGCGCCGGCAAGCTCATGATGTGGGGCGTGTCGTGGAGCGCCACCCAGCCCGACGCCGATACCTTTTTGGCCATGGGCTACGGCCCCAACAAGGGCCAGGCCAATCATGCGCGCTTCGACCTGCCGGCGTTCAATGCGTTGTACGAGAAGCAGCGCGTGCTGCCTGACGGCCCGAAGCGCCAAGCCATGATCGACGAAGCCAAGAAGTTGATGATCGCCTACATGCCCTACAAGACCCATGTCCACCGCGTCTGGACTGACCTGGCCTACCCTTGGGTGCTGGGCTACCACCGCAACATCTATGTGCGCGACTTCTGGAAGTACGTTGATGTGGATATCAGCGAACTGAAACGGCGCCGCGGATCATGAAGCGCTTGCGTCATCTCGCGGCCCTGCTGGCGCTGGCCTTGGCGCCAGCTTTCGCGCAGGCGCCCCAAGCCCCCACCGCGCCGGTGCAAAAAGTGCTGCGCCTGGCCTTCAAGGTGGCTGAAACCGGGTTCGACCCGGCGCAGATCAACGACCTGTATTCACGCACCGTTACCCCGCACATCTTCGAGGCGCTGTACGAATACGACTATCTGGCGCGGCCGGTGAAGATCAAACCGCTCACTGCAGCGGGCATGGCCGAGCACTCGGCCGACTTCCGCACCTGGACGGTGAAGATTCGCCCCGGCATCTACTTCTCCGACGACCCGGCGTTCAAGGGCAAGAAGCGCGAGCTGGTGGCGCAAGACTATGTCTACGCGCTCAAGCGCTTTGCCGACCCGGCCGTCAAGAGCCCGGTCTGGACCACCGTGGAGGCGGTGAACTACCTGGGCCTGAGCGAGCAGTTCAAGTTGGCCCTGGCCAGCAAGAAGCCGTTCGACTACGACCGTGAAATCGAGGGCGTGCGCGCGCTCGACCGCTACACGATTCAGTTCAAGATTGCCGAACCGCGCCCGCGCTTCGCCGAGAACAACCTGGCCGCCAGCGACCTGTTCGGTGCCGTGGCGCGCGAAGTGGTGGAGTTCTATGGCGACAAGCTCGCCGCGCACCCGGTGGGAACGGGGCCGTTCAAGCTGGTGCAGTGGCGGCGCAGCTCGCTCATCGTGCTGGAGCGCAACCCCGACTTCCGCGAGATGTTGTACGACGCCGAGCCCGCCGCCGATGACGCTGAAGGCCAGGCCCTGCTCGCGCGCTTCAAGGGCCGCAAGTTGCCGATGGTGGACCGGGTGGAGGTGGCCATCATCGAAGAGTCGCAACCGCGCTGGCTGTCGTTCCTGAATGCGCAAAGCGACATCGTCGAAGAAGTGCCGCCCGACTTCATCAACGTGGCCATGCCTCATGGCCGGGTCGCGCCCAACCTGGCCAAGCGCGGCATCAATGGGCGGCGCGTGCTGCGCTCCGACATCCAGATGACCCTGTTCAACATGGATCACGGCCTGGTCGGCGGCTACACGCCCGACAAGGTGGCGCTGCGCCGCGCCATTGGCCTGGGGGTGGACGTGGACAGCGAAATTCGCCTGGCCCGCCGCGGCATGGCGATTCCGGCGCAGGGGCCGACCATGCCGCACACCACCGGCTACGACGCCGCGTTCAAGAGCGAAATGAGCGAATTCAACCCGGCCCGCGCCAAGGCCTTGCTCGACATGTTCGGCTACACCGACCAGGACGGCGACGGCTGGCGCGACCTGCCCGGCGGCGCGCCGTTGCTGCTGGAGATGAACACTCAGCCCGACCAACGTTCAAGACAACTCGATGAGCTGTGGGAAAAGAACATGAAGGCGCTGGGCGTTCGCATCAAATTCGTGCCCGCCAAGTGGCCCGAAAACCTGAAGGCGGCGCGCAACGGCAAGTACATGATGTGGCGCGTGGGCTCGTCGGCCGCTGCGGCGGATGGCCAGGGCAGCCTGATGCGCATGTACGGCCCCATGACCGGCGGGCAGAACATGGCGCGCTTCAAGAGCGCCGAATTCGACGCCCTGTATGACCGCATGGCGGTGATGCCCGACGGCCCACAACGTGAAGCCTTGTTCGACCAGGCGCGGCGCCTGGCCGCCGCGTGGATGCCCATGAAGTACCACGTGCACCAGCTCTACGCCGACATGTGGCACCCGTGGCTGGTGGGCTATCGCCGGCCCTTGTTCTGGCAAGAATGGTGGCACCGCGTGGAGATCGACCCTGCGCGTCGCACGCCGTGAGCCGCAGGGCCGCTCCCAAGGCGAATACCGCAGTGCGCAGCACGGTTGCCTGATGAGCGCGCCCCTGGAATATCGCACTCCACTTATACGTACACCTTGCCAGTGAATCCCGCCCCGGCCGCCTTTCGCCAGCAACTGCTGGCGGCCCTGCCCCGCGTGCGCCGCTATGCGCGCACGCTGGCGCACGAGCCCGGCGAGGCGGACGACCTGGTTCAAAACACCGTGGAACGCGCCCTGACCCATTGGCACCAGTTCGACCAGCGCCGCGACATCGTGGTCTGGTTGCTCTCCATCGCCCACAACGCCTGGCAAGACTGGCGCCGCCGCGAAGCGCGCATGTCGGTGCAGGCACCGGAAGAGCTGCAACGCGAACAAGACCGCCACGGCGGCGACCCGGGCGCAGACGTGGGCCTGCGGCTGGACCTGCTGGCCGCGCTGAAGCGGCTGCGCCCCGAGCAAGTGGAGCCGTTGCTGCTGGTGTGCGTGGAGCAGCTCACCTACGCTGAATGCGCCGAAGTGTTGGGCATTCCGGTGGGCACCGTGATGTCGCGCGTTTGCCGTGCCCGGGCACAGTTGCGCGGCTTGCTCGATGGTGGGGCGAGCGCCACCCACCCCAAGCTGCATCGGGTGATCTGATGAACGCCCAAGACCCGGCCGCCCGCGATGAAGCCCTGAGCGCCTGGCTCGACGGCGAAGGCACGCCCGAGCAGCGCGCCGGCGTTGAGGCCTGGCTGCACGAGCACCCCGAAGACGCTGCCCGCGTGCGCGCCTGGGGGTCCGACCGCCAGGCACTGCGCGAGCAGTTTGCCGCGCTGCTGCACGAACCGCTGCCCTCGGCGCTGAAGCGCCAGGTGCGGGGCCGGGGCCGCGGCGCGGCGGCCAACGACCCGGGTTGGCCAAGCTGGGGCCTGGCCGCGGCAGGCTGCGCTTTGCTGCTGGCCGGCGGCGTGATCGGCGCCTGGCTGGGGCCACGCCTGAACGCCGGCCAGCAGGCGGCGGGCACGCCCGCGCCCTGGGTGCAACGCGCCGCCGCCGCGCACGCGGTGTATGTGCCCGAAGTGCGCCACCCGGTCGAAGTGAACGTGGCCGAGGGCGACGCGGCACAGAACAAAGCCCAGGAAGAGCACCTCGCCCGCTGGCTCACCAAGCGCCTGGCCGCGCCGGTAAAGACCTTCAACCTGCAGGCCCAGGGCTTCCAGCTCGTGGGCGGGCGCCTGCTGCCCGACGGCACGGCGCCGGGCGCGCAGCTCATGTATCAAAACAGCGCCGGCCAGCGCGTCACCGTGTATTTGCGCAAGCCCGAAGCGGGCACGCTCGCGGCGTTCCGCTTCGAGCAGTTGGGCGACCTGAGCCTGTTCTACTGGGTCGATGGCAGCACCGGTTATGCCCTGGTGGGCCCGCTGCCGCGCGAGCAGTTGCTGGCCCTGGCCGAGGCTATCTATCAGCAAGGGGCCAAGGCCGGGCCGTGAGGCTTGTGGTGGCTCGGGCAGTGGCTCGGGCACCCACATGCCCTGCCTAAAATCCCGCGCATGTCCACCCTCGCTGCCGCCGCGCCTGCATCCAGCTTTGTCGCGCGCAGCTATCGGTTAGTGGTCGTGGTCGCCCTGGGTTTTGCCTCGGGGCTGCCGCTGGCGCTCACCGGCCAGGCCATGCAGGCCTGGTTGAGCGCCGAGGGCCTGGATGTGGCGACCATCGGCTTCCTCAGCCTGGTCGGCCTGCCCTACACCTTCAAGTTCCTGTGGGCGCCGTTGATGGATCGCTTCGAGCTGCCGCTGCTGGGCCGGCGCCGCGGCTGGGTGGTGGCCACGCAGCTCGCCCTGGCTGGCGCGTTGTGGCTGCTGGCCGGCACCTCGCCCAGTGGTGCCACGCGCGCCTTTGCGCTGCTGGCGGTGGCAGTGGCGTTCCTGTCGGCGTCGCAAGACGTGGTGATCGACGCCTACCGCACCGACTTGCTGCCCGCAGCCGAACGCGGCCTGGGCTCATCGCTGAACGTCATGGGCTATCGCCTCGCGATGATTCTTTCCGGCGGCATCGCCTTCATCTGGGCCGACCCGGCGCAGGGCGGCGGCTGGAACTGGCCCGACGTGTATCGCTTCATGGCCGGCCTGATGGTGGCGCTGGCGCTGTTTTGCGCCGTGGCCTTGCCCAAGCTGAGCCAGGCCGCCGCGCCAACCAGCGTGGCGCGCAACGATGTGTTGGGTTTTTTGGCCGTGGTGGCCGCCGTGGTGGCCGGCTTCCTGTTGACCGAGCGGTTTGGCCGCCCGCTTGCCGCCGCGTTGTTGGGCCCGCTGCTGGCCCACAGCAGCTTGAGCGACTCGCTGCGCGGGCGCTGGGTCGACTTGCTCACCTTGCTGCTGGGCATTGGCTTGACGCTACCGTTAGCCGCCTGGGCGGCACGCAAGGCACGCTTTGAAACCCTGTTGAACGGCCTGGCCAACTACTTCAGCCAACCCGGCGCCTGGGCCTTTCTGGCGCTGATCGTCTTGTACAAACTGGGTGATGCGTTCGCCGGCTCGCTGATGACGCCGTTCCTGCTCAAGAGCATGGCCTTCGCCCAGGCCGAGGTGGGCGTGGTCAACAAGATCATCGGGCTGTGGCTGACGATTGCTGGCGCGCTGTTGGGCGGCCTGCTCATGTTGCGCTTGGGGCTGTGGCGCGCGCTGTTGCTGTTCGGGGTGCTGCAAATGGCCAGCAACCTGGGTTTCTGGTGGCTGGCCGTCAGCGGCAAGGGGCTGATGCCGGGGCTCACGCTGCCGGCGTTCGACTGGGGTTTCGTCAAGCTGGCCCAGGCCACTGCGGTGGACGGCGGTTTGCTGATGGTGATTGCGTTCGAGAACCTGTCGGGCGGAATGGGCACCGCGGCCTTCCTGGCCTTCCTGATGAGCCTGTGCAACCAGCGGTTTACCGCCACGCAGTTCGCGTTGTTGTCAGCCTTTGCGTCGGTGGGCCGCGTTTGGGTCGGGCCTTTGGCCGGCGTGCTGGCTGAATCGATCGGCTGGCCGCTGTTCTTCATCATCAGCACCGTGCTCGCGCTGCCTGCCCTGTTCATGCTGTGGGCCTTGCGTGTGCCGATCGTGGCTTTGGAGGGAACGAACTCATGAAGACGAACTACAACCCCGCAGGTTTCAGCTGTGGCGCCGCGCTGCGCCATGCGCCGCGTTGCGCCTGCGCCGGGCCGGCCCGGCGGCGCTTCGGCGTGGCCTTGTTCAGCAGCCTGTGTGGTGGCCTGCCAGCCCTGCCGGTGCTGGCGCGCGAGGGCGTTGACGTGGGCCCCAAGTCAAGCTTCACCAAGTTCGTCTCGGCCGATCAGATTGAACGCGCCGCGGCGCAGCAGTACCTGCAACTTGAACGCGACGCGCAACAAAAACGTGCGCTTGCACCGGACAACCACCCGCAGGTGCAGCGGTTGCGCGCGATCGCCCAACGCATCATCCCATTCACCGAGGAATGGAACCCGCGGGCGCGGGAATGGCAGTGGCAGGTCAACCTCATCGGCAGCCAGCAGATCAATGCTTTTTGCATGCCCGGCGGCAAGATCGCGTTCTTCCACGGCATCCTGTCGCAACTGCAACTCAACGACGATGAAGTGGGCATGATCATGGGCCACGAGATGGCGCATGCGCTGCGCGAACATGCGCGCGAACGCATCGGCAAGAACATGGCCACGCGCGGCGGCCTGGAAATCGGCGCCGCGATCCTCGGCCTGGGTGGCCTGGGCCGCGCCGCGGCCGACATGGGCAGCCAGTTGCTCAGCCTGAAGTTTGGCCGCGAAGACGAAACCGAAGCCGACCTGGTGGGCATGGAGCTCGCCGCCCGCGCCGGCTACAACCCCGCGGCCGGCGTGAGCCTGTGGAACAAGATGGGTGCGGCAGCCAAAGGCGCACCGCCGGCGTTCCTGTCGACCCACCCGACAGGGCCCACGCGCATCAAAGACATCGAGGCCAGCCTGCCCAAAGTGCAGCCCCTGTATGCGCGCGCGCCGCGCCCGGAGCAGCGCTTTGCGCCGCCGGCGCAGCAAGCGCCGGCGTCTGCCACGCAGCGGCAGCGCTGACAGCGCTGCCAGACAGCGCGACGTGTGGCGGGGCTTGTTGCCACTGGCGCGCCGTGATGAAGAACTTGGCGGCGCGCGACCCGGCCACTCGCCTGCCAGCGTGAGCTCACCACCCCGGCGGCAGCGCCTTGATCAACACCAAGGTCTTGTTGCCGTCGTCGCGCACCCAGCCGCCCTGCTTCAGGCCCTTGAGCAGCTTCGAGATCATTTCGCGCGAGCAGCCCAGGCGCTTGCGCATGTCGTCCTGGGTCGGGCACGGTTCAATCACGCGCGTGCCGTCGGCACGTGGGCGGGCCATGCCTTCGAGCAAAAGGGCCAGGCGGCCGTAGACGTCGAGCAGCGCCATTTGCTTGGCGTTCGTGGTGGCGTGGCGGGCGCGGCGGATCACCTTGGCCAGCAGTTCAAATGCGAATTCGGGCACGTCGGCGATGAACTGCTGCAAGGTCTGGCGCGTGATCACCGCGCACAGCGAGGCTTTCAATGTTTCGACGCTGGCTGAACGCGGGCCGCCGTCGAGGCTGAGCTCGCCCATGTATTCGCCGGCGCCGTATTCGCCGTAGGTGATCTCGCGGCCCTTGTCGCCGGTGGCGAAGGCGCGCACCTGGCCTTCAAGGATGATGTACAGCGTTTGCCCGAAGTCGCCCTCTTGTATGAGCAAGGTGCCCTTGCGGTAGCGGCGCAGTTCGCCGCGCCGCGCCAGGTCGCGCAGGTGCGGTGTCAGGGGGGCAATGGCGATGGGGTCGATGTCCGCGCGCTGCATGGCGCGCGAATGTTAACCGTTGCCTTCACTGCGCTTGCGGCGCGCTGAGCGAAGGGCCGGGGCTGCAAGGGGCGCCGCGCGTCGTTGCAGCCCTAGGTCGGGGGAACCACCCCGACCGTCGGTCTGCGTCTAGCGCTGCACCCCTTGCAGCCCCGGCGCAGGGGCGATTCATATGATGACAGGCCCTAGTCAGGCAGGCCGTTGAGGACTGCCGGGCCCATGGCGGCGCGGCGGCCTCACGCCGCCTGCGCCCAGTGCTGGGTGGGCATGCGGCTTGGGTCGCGCAACGCGCTTACCAGGGGCGGCAGCACCGCGACCATGCGCACCAGCTCGCGGATGCTGGCGCTGCCTGTTTTGTTGCGGATGCTGCCGATTTGCGTGCGCACCGTGGCCATGCCCACGCCGTGCTGCTTGGCGATGAGGCTGGGCGCCACGCCCGCGCACAGCGCTTCGAGCACACGGGTTTCGGTTTGGGTGAGCGCATGGCCGCGCGCGAACCATTGCACCGACAGGCCTTCGCACATCTGCCGCTTGCCCAGCACCACCAGCGTGGCATGGCCGGTGGCCCCAGGGCTTTGCGCCAGCGGCACCACTGCCACGCTGACCCGTTGCGCGCCTTCGCCCAGCGTGAGCAAGCGGCGCAGGCCGCGCTGGGCCGCGGCCAGCGCGTCGTGCAACGGCAGCACATCACGCCCCAGCCTGGCGCCCAACATGCCGCCCAGCCGGCGCAGCGGGTGCTGCCCGTCGAGCTCGGTGCGCGCTGCGTGGTTGGCGTTCAGCACCTGGCCGGCCGGGCTGAGCAAGAGCAAGCCGTAGTCGACTTCGTCGAGCATGCTGGCGTACAGGGCGATGGACGCTTGCCCCGGTGGCGCGTGGCCCCGGCGTTCCGGGCCTCGGTACGGCGCAGCGTGGCGGCGGGGGGCTACTTGGTTGAGCATGAGGTCGAACATGGTGTGTCCTGGTTGTTGCGTTGTCGGCCCGCGCCGGGCAGAAGACGACGCGGGCCTAGGCTAGGCACTGTGTCGCCTCAAGAGTGGTGAATTCGATGCGCCGGCCGTGTGACTTATTCACGCCGCCGCGTGCGTGCTTCTACCGGGGTGCCTGTGCGCTGGCGCTTCATAGACTCGCCGGCGGCAACATGGCGATGGGGACGCTGAACCAATTCGAATCGAAAGGCGGGCACAGGGCATGCGGCTGCTGATGATCGACGACCACGTGATGTTCCTGGAAGGCCTGCAAGGCCTGCTGGGCACGCTGGGCACGCTGGCGCCACAGCTTCAAACCGATGCGGTGGCCACGCTGGCCGCCGCGCTCGAGCGGGTGCGCCAAGTCAGCTACAACTTGGTGCTGCTCGACTGGAACCTGGATCACGCGCACACCGGCGCGGCGGCCATCGAGCGGCTGCGCGAAGCGGGCTGTGCCGCACGCATCGTGGTGTTATCGGGCGAAACCGATCCGCAACTCATGCACCAGGCTATCGAGCTGGGGGCGGCCGGTTTCGTGCCAAAACGCTTCGGTACACAGGCCATGTTGCAGGCGCTGGAACAAGTGTTGGCCGGCAACATCTTCTTGCCGCACGAGGCACTCAGCCACGCCGCGCACCTGGGTGAAACCGGCGACCCGACCGTGGCCGATGCGCGTGAACGCCTGGCCACTTTGACGCCGCGCCAGTTTGAGGTCTACCAAGCCGCCGCACGCGGCCTGCCCAACAAGCTGATTGCCGCGGAACTGGGCGTGGCCGAATCCACCGTCAAGACGCACTTGAAAGCGGTGTTCGCGGCCCTGGGTGTGCGCAACCGCACCGA
>JAYUQE010000341.1:0-9941 GCA_043756905.1 Burkholderiales bacterium
GCTCTCGCCCATGCCCCAATCGACGTTGAGCTCACCCCGGCCCATCGCCGCACGGTCGGCCAGCACTTTCTCGACCAGCGAGTGCACCTTGAAGTTGGCGGGCACCGTGGTCAGGCGTTCGGCCAACCGCTTGATCTCGGCCAGCGGCAGCGCCGTGTCGGCCGCGTCGGTCCACTTCTTGCCCAAGAAGGGCGCCCAGTCGACTGCGTACTTGCTCTTGAAGTTGGTCAGCACCGGGTCCATGGTGTGCCGACCTTCGTCGAACGCCGCACGCAACTGCTTGACCAACTGCTCGGGGCCGCCCTCGGGCAGCACGTTTTGCGCCACCAGCTTGTCGCCGTACAGCTTGCGTGTGCCCGGGTGCTTGGCGATCACCTTGTACATCAGCGGCTGGGTCAGCGCAGGCGTGTCCTGCTCGTTGTGGCCCAGCTTGCGGAAGCAGATGATGTCGACGACCACGTCCTTCATGAACTGCCGGCGGTAGTCGAGCGCGATCTGGGTGCACAGCACCACGGCCTCGGGGTCGTCGCCGTTGACGTGCAGCACCGGCGCTTCGATCATCTTGACGACGTCGGTGCAATACAAGGTGGAGCGTGAATCGCGCGGGTCGCTGGTGGTGAAGCCGATCTGGTTGTTGATCACCAGGTGCAGCGTGCCGCCGGTGTAATAACCGCGGGTCTGCGCCAGCGCCAGGGTTTCCATCACCACGCCCTGGCCGGCAAACGCGGCATCACCGTGCACCAGCACCGGCAGCACCTGGGCGCCGGTCTTGTCGCCACGGCGGTCCATCCGCGCCTTGACCGAGCCTTCGACCACCGGGTTGACGATCTCCAGGTGGCTGGGGTTGAAGGCCAGGCTGAGGTGCACCGCACCGCCGGGGGTGGAGATGTCGCTGCTAAAGCCCTGGTGGTACTTCACGTCGCCCGAAGGCAGGTTCTCGGGCGCGGTGTGGTCGAACTCGGCGAACAAGTCCTTGGGCATCTTGCCCAGGGTATTGACCAGCACGTTCAGCCGGCCGCGGTGGGCCATGCCGATGACCATCTCCTGCACACCGTTGGCACCGGCGCGCTGCACCACCTCGTCCATCGACGCGATGAAGCTCTCGCTGCCTTCGAGCGAAAAGCGCTTCTGGCCGACGTACTTGGTGTGCAGAAAGCGCTCCAGCCCTTCGGCGGCGGTCAGCCGGTCGAGGATGTGCTGTTTCTCGTCGGTCGAGAAACTGGGCTTGCTGCGGATGGCTTCGAGTCGTTCTTGCCACCAGCGCTTCTCGGCGGGGTCGGTGCAGTGCATGAACTCGGCGCCGATCGAGCCGCAGTAGGTCTCGCGCAGCGCCTGCACGATCTCGCGCAGCGTCAAGTCCTCGGCCTTGCTGAAGTAGGTGTTGGCGGCCGAGAACGTGATGTCCATGTCGGACTCGCTCAGGTCATAAAACGCCGGCTCCAGCTCGGCGATCTTGGGCCGCTCGGTGCGCTTAAGGGGGTCCAGGTCGGCCCAGCGTGAACCGAGAAAACGATAGGCCGCAATCAAGGACTGCACATGCACCTGCTTGCGTGCCACGGCCAAGTCAGACGCGCTGGCTTTCAGGGCAAAGGCGTTCGCCTTGGCGCGCTGCGCGAAGGATTCGACCACCGGTGCATGGGCGACATCGCGGCTTTCGCTGCCGTCGAGCGCGGGCACGTTTTGCAGATTGTCGAAGTAGCTGCGCCAGGTGTCGGGCACGCTGGCGGGGTTGTCTAGATAGGCTTCGTAAAGCTCTTCGACGTACGGTGCGTTGCCACCGAACAGGTACGAGTTGGACCTGTATTGCTGCATCATTTCTAGCTCACCTTCTGCCCGGGTCTGCCGAGCTTGGATGGGTTGATCAACCTTCCGCGCACCCCGGCTTCACCGGTTGGCGGATTGCTTCGCGCCTTGCTGGGCCGGGCAGGCCTGCAAGGGGGCACGAAAGGGCCTTGTTTCGCTGGGCGCAACTCTAGCATCGCACCCCGCTGTTAATAGCCGCACATTAGACCGTGCAAGACCTTGTACTTTCCTGACAGCGTGCTGCGTGGGCCGCCACACTGCACGGGTATGCCCCGCCCCGCCCGCCCCAAGGTGCTGTACCTGTACGCCCACGCCCCGGCCAAGCCGCCTACCGGGCGGGCGTGCAACGGTTGCGGCGCCTGCTGCGCCTGGCAACCCTGCCCGCTGGGCATGCTGCTCAGCCGCCGCCGCCATGGCGCCTGTGCGGCGCTGCGCTGGCACGCTGCGCAGCGCATCTACCTGTGCGCAGCGGTGGCAGCCCCACGCAGCGTGCTGCCCTGGTTGCCGGCGTGGGCTGCGCCCTTGCTGGCGCGCCTGGCGCGGCGCTGGATTGCCGCCGGCGCGGGCTGCGACTTCGACGCCGAGCTGGCCTGAATCTCGCCAGCGCGCCTGCGGGCTAATCCTGTGCGCTGGCCTGTGCCCAGCGCATAGCATTGCCATTCTTGTTTTCCTCTTGGAGCCCCGTATGAAGATCAAGGCCCTATTCACCACGGCCGCCCTGCTGGCCGGCCTGGCGGCAGTACCCAGCCACGCCGTGACACTGCGCTGGGCAGCGCAGAACGACATCCTCACGCTGGACCCGCACTCGCAGAACCACGCCACCACCAACGCGATCCTGATGCACTCGTACGAGGGCCTGACGCGCTACAACGACAAGTACGAGCTTGAGCCCGGGCTGGCCACCAAGTGGACGTACATCTCGCCCACGCAGGTGCGCTTCGAGCTGCGCCGCGGCGTGAAATTCCATGACGGCTCGCCGTTCAGCGCTGACGACGTGGTGTTCAGCTTCGGGCGCATCAAGCAGCCGCAAGGCACGATGAGCATCTACGTCACCGGCATTGGCGAGATCAAGAAGGTCGACGACCACACGGTCGACTTCGTGCTCAGCGGCACCAACCCGATCTTGCTGCGCAACATCGTCGACTTTCGCATCATGAGCAAGGCCTGGGCGGAAAAAAACAAGACCACCAACACCCAGGACTACAAGAACAAGGAAGACAACTATGCCTCGCGCAATGCGAGCGGCACCGGCCCGTACAAGATCACCGGCTGGCTGCCCGACCAGCGGGTGAACATGGCGGTCAACACCGATTGGTGGGACAAGCACGGCAACAACGTCACCGAGGTGGTGTACACGCCGATCAAGAGCGACCCCACCCGCGTGGCCGCCTTGCTGTCGGGCGATGTGGACATGCTCACCGACCTGCCCACGCAAGACGTGACCCGGCTGCGCAACGACCCCAAGCTGAAGATCGTCGATGGCCACGAGGTGCGCACCATCTTCGTGGCACTCGACCAGTTCAGCCCCGAGCTGAAGTACAGCGACGTGAAGGGCAAGAACCCGTTCAAGGACAAGCGCGTGCGCGAAGCATTGAGCATTGCCATCGACCGTGAAGCCATCAAGCGCACCACCATGCGCGGCCTGTCGCTGCCGGCCGGCATCATCGTGGCACCCGGTGTCAACGGCCATTCGCCCGAGGTCGACACGGTGCTCAAGCCCGACCCCGAACGCGCCAAGCGCTTGCTGGCTGAAGCCGGCTACCCCAACGGCTTCGAGTTTCAGCTCAACTGCCCCAACAACCGCTATGTGAACGACGAAGAAATCTGCCAGAACCTGGTGGCCATGTGGGCCCGCATCGGCGTCAAGACCAAGCTCTTTGCCGAGGGCATGGCCACCTTCATTCAGAAGGTGCAGAACTTTGATTCATCGGCTTACCTCCTGGGTTGGGGCGTGGCCACGTACGACGCCCAGTACTCGCTGCAAAGCCTGATCCGCACCCGCACCAGTGGGGCCGACGGCAACTTCAACTTCGGCCGCGTCAGCGATGCCAAGGTCGATCAGTTGGTCGATGCGATGAAAACCGAAACCGACGTGGCCAAGCGCAACGCCATGATCCGCGAAGCTCTGGTGCGCACGCGCGACGAGCATTTGTCGATGCCGCTGCACCACCAACTGCGGCCGTGGGCCATGAAGGCCGGCGTGAGCACGGTGCACCGCTCGGATGACCGGCCTGAGGCGCGCTTTACTTCGGTGAAATAACGCTTCACTTCACTTGCCACTTCACTGACTGCGGCACTTGCCGCACCAGCCTGAAACAGGCCCGCAGCGATGCGGGCCTGTGCGCTTCAGGGCAGGCTGTGGTGAAACACCGCGCCGCCCTGCAGACCCAGCCGCAGATGCTGGCGGGGATGCGCCAGCACCTGGGCATCTGTGGTGGGGTCGCCATCGACGATCAACAGGTCGGCGAACGCGCCCGCCACCAGTTGGCCGATCTGGTGCTCCGCGCGCATCAACCGCGCCGCCGTGATGGTGGCGCCCTGCAAGACTTCAAGCGCCGATTGCGCCGGGCTGCGCAGCAGGAACTCTTCAGACTGGCGCGCATGCATGTGGCCCAGCAAATCGGTGCCGAAGACCACCGGCACGCCTTCGCTGCGCGCCAGGCGAATGGCTTCAATGCCGCGCTGCTGCACCTTGGCCAGTTTGTCCAACATGGCCGCTGACCAGCCCAGCTTCTGGCCTTCATCAGCCAAGGCCGCATAGGTGGCCAGGGTGGGCACCAGGTAAGCGCCCTGCTGCTTCATCACCCGCGCGGTAGCTTCGTCGATCAGGTTGCCGTGTTCGATGGAGCGCACCCCGGCCAGCACGGCGCGCGTCACGGCGCGCGGCGAATAGGCGTGGGCCATGGCGTACAGGTTGGCGGCCTCGGCTTCCTCGCAAGCCGCGCGCAATTCTTCGTTCGAAAACTGCGTGCCTTCGAGCGGGTCGCTCGGGCTGGAGACACCGCCGCCGGCCATGATCTTGATCTGGTTGGCGCCGTTGCGCACCTGTTCGCGCACGGCGCGGCGCACTTCGCCCACGCCGTCGGCAATCGCGCCGATCAGCCCCAGGCCGGCGCAGGCGCAGAACATCTCGCGCGTGCGCACGCCCTTGGGCCGCATGTCGGCATGGCCGCCGGTTTGCGAAATGGGGGATCCGGCAATGAACAGGCGCGGGCCTGCGAACAGGCCGCGCGCCACGGCTTCTTGCAGGCCGAAATCAGCGCCTGCGGCGTCGCGCACGCTGGTGAAGCCGCGCTGCAACATGCCGCGCATGATTTGGCTGCTTTGCGCGGTGACGAGCGAGGGCGGCTGCAACGCCAGGCCCACCAGGTCGTGCGAGGCGGCAACCACATGCACATGGGCGTCGATCAGCCCGGGCAGCACCACGCGACCGGCGGCATCGAAGACCTGCGCCGCATCGATCTGCATGGGCTCTTGCGTCACGGTTCGCACCACGCCGTCCTCAATGACCACCGTGCTGTGTGGCCGCAGCACACCGGCGGCGGCATCGAACAAGTTCGCGTTGATGACGGCCTGGCGCTGCATCACGTTCACCCCATGCAGCGCTGGCGTGCTGCGGCATATTCGCGCTCCAGCCGTGCCACCAATTGGGCCGCAGGCAGCACTTGGTCGATCACCGAAATACCCTGGCCGCAACCCCAGATGTCTTTCCAGGCCTTGCCCTTGGAGCCCTCACCTGTTGAGAAATTCATCTTGCTCGGGTCGCTTTCGGGCAAGGCATCGGGGTTCAGCCCGGCATTGACGATTGAGGGCTTGAGGTAGTTGCCGTGCACGCCGGTGAACAGGCTGGAATAGACGATGTCATCGCTGCTGCAATCAACAATGCATTGCTTGTAGGCCTCACTCGCGCGCGCTTCCACGGTGGCCACGAAGGCCGAGCCGATGTAGCCGAAATCAGCCCCCATGGCGCGTGCGGCCAGCACCGCGCCGCCGGTGGCGATGCAGCCGCTCAGGGCCAGCGGGCCATCGAACCACTGGCGAATTTCTTGCACCAGCGCGAATGGGCTTTTCACCCCGGCATGGCCACCGGCGCCGGCGGCCACGGCGACCAGGCCGTCAGCGCCCTTCTCGATGGCCTTGCGCGAGAAGGCGTTGTTGATGATGTCGTGCAGCACGATGCCGCCCCAGGCATGAACGGCGTCGTTGATGTCGGTGCGCGCGCCCAGCGAGGTGATGATGATGGGCACCTTGTACTTGGCGCACACCGCCATGTCATGGTCGAGCCGCTCGTTCGTGCGGTGCACGATCTGATTGATGGCATAGGGCGCGCTCGGCGCCTCGGGGTGGGCGCGGTCCCAGGCGGCCAGACCTTCGGTGATTTCGGCTAACCATTCATCCAACTGTTCGGCCGGCCGGGCGTTGAGCGCGGGCATCGAGCCCACGATGCCCGCGGTGCATTGCGCAATCACTAGCTTGGGGTTGCTGACGATGAACAGCGGCGCACCGATGACGGGCAGGCGAACGCGATTGAAGACGGCGGGCAAGGGCATCAGAAAGCCTCCAGGGCCAGGGCAGTGACGGACGCGGCGCCTTCGACGATGCTGTCGCGCAACGCCGGGGCCTGGGTGAGGATGTGGTCGGCATGGAACTGCGCGGTGATGATCTTGGCGCGCATGAAATCGGCCTCAACGCCTTCGGCCAGCCGGTCTTCGGCCACCATCAGCGCGCGTGCCATCTGCCAGCCGCTCACCAGTGTGCCGGCGAGCATCATGTAGGGCACGCTGCCGGCGTACACATCGTTGGGGCTTGCCTTGGAGCGTTCCACCACGAAGGCCACAACATCAAGGAACGCCTGCCGCGCCGCGCCCAGGCGGCGCGCCATGTTGCGCCCGGCATCACTCGGGCGCGCCAGCAAGGCCGCTTCAGTGGCCTCGATTTGCGCCGCCACGGCGCGCGCCACCGCGCCACCGTCGCGCACCGTTTTACGGCCCACCAAGTCGTTGGCCTGGATCGCGGTGGTGCCTTCGTAGATGGTGAGGATCTTGGCGTCGCGCAGGTGCTGCGCCGCGCCGGTTTCCTCGATGTAGCCCATGCCGCCATGCACCTGCACGCCCAGGCTGGCCACGTGCAGGCTCATCTCGGTGGACAGGCCCTTGATCAGCGGCACCAGGAATTCATAGAAGGCCTGGTTCTGCGCCCGCGCCTGCAAGTCAGGGTGGGCGTGCGCGGCGTCATAGGCTGCTGCGGCAACCAAGGCCATGGCACGGCAGGCCTCGGTTTGCGCGCGCATGGTCATGAGCATGCGCCGCACATCGGGGTGGTGGATGATGGCGCCGGCGCGCGGCAGCGAGCCATCGACCGGCCGGCTTTGCACACGCTCGCGCGCAAAGGCCACGGCCTGCTGCGTGGCGCGCTCGGCCAGCGCAATGCCCTGCACGCCGACGCCAAAGCGCGCCGCGTTCATCATGATGAACATGTATTCGAGGCCGCGGTTTTCTTGCCCCACCAGCGTGGCCACGGCGCCCGCACCGTTCAATCCTTCGCCGCCATGGTCACCATACTGAAGCACCGCGGTCGGGCTGGCCTTGATGCCCAGCTTGTGTTCGATGCTCACGCAATGCACATCGTTGCGTGTTCCGTTGGCCAGCACCTTGGGGCACGCGAACAGCGAGATGCCCTTCACGCCTTCGGGCGCGCCGGCCACGCGCGCGAGAACCAGGTGGACGATGTTTTCGGCCAGGTCGTGTTCGCCGTAGGTGATGAAGATCTTGGTGCCGAACAGCTTGTACGTGCCATCGGGTTGCGGCTCGGCACGGGTGCGAACGGCCGCCAGGTCACTGCCGGCTTGCGGCTCGGTGAGGTTCATCGAGCCCGTGAAGCGGCCTTCGATCATCTGCGGAATGAACTCGGCCTTTTGCGCGTCGGTGCCCGCGGTGAGCAGGGCTTCGATCGCGCCGTCAGTCAGCAGCGGGCACAGCGCAAAACTCAGGCTGGCGCTGTTGATCATCTCGCTGCATGCGGCGTGGATGAGCTTGGGCAGGCCCTGGCCGCCAAATTCAGGCGGGTGCTGCAGGCCTTGCCAGCCGCCGGCAGCGTATTGCTTGAACGCATCCTGGAAACCCTTGCTGGTGGTGACCTGGCCATCTTTGAAGAACGAAGGGACGCGGTCGCTCTCGGCGTTCAGCGGCGCGATCACGCCTTCGGCCAAC
This sequence comes from Burkholderiales bacterium, assembly GCA_043756905.1. Taxonomy (GTDB): domain Bacteria; phylum Pseudomonadota; class Gammaproteobacteria; order Burkholderiales; family Burkholderiaceae_C; genus Rubrivivax. Next base: position 8,013 of record JAYUQE010000341.1, read on the forward strand.
TTGGCACATTCCTCGAGCACCGCCGCGGCGGTGTCGTAGCCTGAATCTTCGTGGCCCGGCAACTGCGCCACCGCCTCAATGCCGGCCAGTTCCTTCATCACGAACAACATGTCTTTGACCGGGGCGCGGTAGCTCATCATCGTCTCCAAAAAGAAAAAGGGCGCCGCAGCGGGCGCCCTGAAGCAGGTGGCTCAGAGGCTTTTCACAAGCTCTGGCACGGCAACGAACAAGTCCGCCTCCAACCCATAGTCGGCCACGCTGAAGATCGGTGCTTCAGCGTCTTTGTTGATGGCCACGATGACCTTGCTGTCTTTCATGCCGGCCAGGTGCTGGATGGCGCCGCTGATGCCGCAGGCGATGTACAGCTGCGGCGCCACGATCTTGCCGGTTTGCCCCACCTGCCAGTCGTTCGGCGCATAACCGGCGTCTACAGCGGCGCGGCTGGCGCCGAGCGCAGCCCCCAGCTTGTCGGCCAGCGGCGTGAGCACGTCATTGAACTTGTCGCTCGACCCCATGGCCCGGCCACCGCTGACGATGATCTTGGCCGCGGTGAGCTCGGGCCGGTCGTTCTTGGCGATTTCGCTGCCCATGAAGCTGCTCAAGCCGCTGTCAGCCACCGCGGTTAACGTTTCAATTGACGCAGTGCCGCCACTGGCCGCCGCGGGATCAAAACCGGTGGTGCGAACGGTGATGACTTTGATGGCGTCGAGGCTTTGCACCGTGGCAATCGCGTTGCCGGCGTAGATGGGGCGCTCGAAGGTGTCGGCGCTGAGCACCTTGGTCACGTCGCTGATCTGCGCCACGTCGAGCTTGGCGGCCACGCGCGGCGCCACGTTCTTGCCCGCCGCGGTGGCGGGGAACAGGATGTGGCTGTAGCTCGCAGCGTCGTTGCCAACGATAGCCAGCACTTGCGCGGCAACGTTCTCGGCCAGGCCGTGGTTCAGGCCGGGGGCATCGGCGTGCAACACCTTGGCCACACCGGCAATCTTGGCGGCCGCCGCTGCGGCTGGGCCGGCTTCGTGGCCCGCCACCAGCACGTGCACCTCGCCACCGCATTGCAAGGCGGCACTCACGGTATTGAGCGTGGCACCGCGGACGGTGGCGTTGTTGTGTTCAGCTATCACCAATGCGGTCATGGTCAGATCACCTTCGCTTCGTTCTTGAGCTTGTCGACCAGGGCTGCCACATCGGCCACCTTGACGCCGGCGCCACGCTTGGGCGGCTCGCTGACCTTCAGGGTCTTGATGCGCGGTGTGACATCCACCCCCAGGTCGGCCGGCTTGAAGATGTCCATCGTCTTCTTCTTGGCCTTCATGATGTTGGGCAGCGTCACGTAACGCGGCTCGTTCAGGCGCAGATCGGTGGTCACCACGGCGGGCAATTTGATCTTCAGTGTTTCAAGGCCGCCATCGACTTCGCGCGTGACGCTGGCCATGCCATCAGCCACTTCCACCTTGCTGGCGAAGGTGGCTTGCGGCATGCCGGCCAGGGCGGCGAGCATTTGGCCGGTCTGGTTGCAGTCGTCATCGATCGCCTGCTTGCCCAGGATCACCAGGCCCGGCCGTTCCTTGTCGCACAAGGCCTTGAGCAGCTTGGCCACGGCCAGCGGCTGCAGCTCGTCAGCGCATTCGACCAGGATGGCGCGGTCAGCACCGATGGCCATTGCGGTGCGCAGCGTTTCCTGGCATTGGGTGACGCCGCACGACACCGCAATCACCTCGGTGGCCACACCTTTTTCTTTCAATCGCACGGCCTCTTCAATGGCGATTTCATCGAACGGGTTCATGCTCATCTTGACGTTGGCAATGTCCACGCCCGTGCCGTCAGACTTGACGCGAACCTTGACGTTGTAATCGACCACCCGTTTGACGGGCACCAGAATCTTCATGAGGCGAACTCCTGCAATGGCATAGATCGATACCGATTGCG
>JAYUQE010000342.1:0-3556 GCA_043756905.1 Burkholderiales bacterium
CGCCTCGACCAACTCGGCCAGCGTGAGCGGCTCAAGGCGCAGGTTGATGCGGCCCAGGTTCACCCGCGAGACATCGAGCAAGTCGTCGACCAGGTGCACGAGGTGGTGCAACTGGCGCTCCATCATGGCCAGCGTGCGCTCGCGCTGTTCGGGCGTCGCTACCCGGCGCAGGATCGCCAGCCCGTTGCGCAAGGGTGAAAGCGGGTTGCGCAGCTCGTGCGACAGCGTGGCCAGGAATTCATCCTTGCGCCGGTCTTGCTCGGCCATGGTCTGCTCGAAGTGCTTGCGCTCGGTCACATCGAGCGTGACACCCAGCGCGAACTCGACGCTGCCGTCGGGGCCGAACTCCGGCACCAGGCGCGCTTCGAAGTGGCGCAAACCGGTGGGCGACTGGAACGCGAATTCGATCGCCTTGGGTGCGCGCTGGTCGAACACGCTGCGCAGCGCGTCGTCCCACAGCGCGCACAGCGGCGCCGGCATGCCCAGCTCTGTGTTCGTGCGGCCCAGGAACTCGGTGCGCGATCGGCCCGTGACTCCTTCAACCGCCTTGTTGACGAAGACATGCCGCAGTTGGCGATCGAACCGGGTGAGGATTTCCGGCGTGTTGTCGGCCAGCGTTTGCAGCTCGGCTTCGCGCCGGCGCAGCGCCTGCTCGGCGCGAACCTGTTCGGTGCGATCCATGCCGTGCACCAGGATGCCCGACACGGCACCATCCAGCTCGCGCAGCGGCACATAGGCGAAGTCGACAAAGACCTCTTCGAGGCCTTCGCCCGGCGCGCGCGACAGCAGCAAACGCATGCCCTTGGCCTGGAACGGCTCGCCGGTGCGATAAACCTGATCGAGCAGGGCCGGGAAAGGTTGACCCGCGAGCTCGGGCGCGGCATCGAGCACGGCCTTGCCCAGGATCTCAGGGCCGCGCCCGAGCAAGGCGTAGTACGGCTTGTTGGCCAGCTCGTAGGTGTGACTCGGGCCGCGCAGCACGGCGGTGAACGATGGCATCAGGCCAATCAGCTCGCTCAGGCGCGCCTGGCTCTGGCGCATCGCGCTCACGGCCGTGTGGATGTCGGTGATGTCATGCACCAGCCCGACCAGGCGCGGCGTGCCCGACTTGTTTTGCATTTCGGCGATCGACAGCAACCAGTGCTGCGAACCGTCGGGCCAGGTCACGCGGTACTCGACGCGGTAAGGGTGGCCGTGCTCGATGGCGCTGCAAAGGGCCGCTTCGACCCGGGCCCGGTCTTGCACATGAACGCAGGCCAACGCTGCATCATGGCCCAGCGCAGTGCCGGGCTCCAGGCCATGCAAGGCCAACGTGCCGTCCGAGGCCGCAAACGCCTTGGCACCCGGCTCGAGCGCCCAGACACCGGCGCGCGCCGCCTCCAGCGCATGGGCGAAGCGCTGTTCGCTTTCCAGCAGCGCGGCAGCGGCGGCGCGGGCGGTTGAAGCTTCCGCGCGGGCGGAAGACTCGCTGGCACGGGCACGCCGCGCCAGCAGGGCCAAGCCGCCGACCACCAGCGCAAACACAACGCCCTGAATCAACGCGGCGGGGGTGAGAAAGAAGTCGATCTGCCCGCGCGGCCCGATGAACAACAAGTCGCTGGCCACCAGCGCGAAGGCCGCCGCAGCGACGAACGGCGCGGTGCGCAGGAAGAAAGCGGCCGGCACCAGCGCCAGCCAGGACAGCAGGAACGGGCTGGCGGTGCCGAGCGGCTCGTCGAGCAACCAGCGCATGAGCAAGGTCAGCGCGACGGCAGCCAGGCCAATGGCGTATTCAACTTTGCTGGGCAATACCGGCTGCCACCAGGCGCGCCCGGGGTTGGCCACGGCCGCGGCCGCGGCTTCGTGCCGGCGCAGCGCCGCCAGCGCATCGGCCTGGGCGCGGCTGGTGCGCTCGCGCACCAGCGTTTGCTGCAAGGTCTGCGCCTGTGTGCGCAGCGCCGCCTCGGCCAGCGCACGCTGCGTTTCCGACCAGGTGCGTTGCGCCGTGTTGGCCACCAGCGCCACGTCATGCGTTGACCACTGGCGCGGCTGGGTTTGATGCACGACCAGCATGGCGACCAGTTGTTCCTGCTTGCGCAGCGGCACGATGATTTGGGCGGCCACCTGCGCCGCCAGGTAGCGCGCCTTCTCGGCCACGGTGTACTGCGCGGCGCGGGCCACGTCGGCATCGATCACGTTGCGCCCGGCAGCCAGTTCGTGCTTCAGCCCGGCGCCATAGCGGGCGAGCCTGAAGCGGCCTGCGATCGGCGCCGCCCTTTCGGCGTAGCCGTGATCGACGGCGAATTCATCCCCCTCGCCGAATTCCACGTAGAACACCCGGCTGGCGTGCAGATGGCGCCCGAGCACATTGGTGGCCTTGGCCTGAATGGCCGCCGGCTCGGCCAGCGGGTGGGTGGCTTCGTCCAGCGCCAGCCGATAGGCGTTGAAGGCGGCGGCCTGCCCAAGCGCTTCTTCGTTGGCGCGCAAGCCGCAATGCAAGGCCCAGCGTTCAATCGCAGCGTCGATGGCGTGGCGCAATGCGGCGGCGCTGAAAGCCGCGGCGCTGATGCAATCTTGCGCGCCGGCGCGGCGCAGTTCTTCGCGGCGCGACAGGCCGTCGGGCGTGGCGCACAGCACCAGTACGGGGCACACCGTGAGCCCGTGGCGGCCGGCCAATGCGGCCAGCACCTGCGTGGCCGTCATGTCGGGCAGGTCGTCGGCCAGCAGCACGGAAGCGGTGGCCGGTTGAGCGCCGCGCTGGGCACCAAGCGGGGCATCGCGTTGGGTGCCACCTTGGGCGCCAAGCACCGCCGCCACGCCGGCCTGGCCGGTGGGCAGGGCCGCCCACTCCAGGCCCGCAGCGCAGGCACTGCGCAGTGTGGCGTGGACGCCCGCGGTGCCACCCATGATCACCACCTGCTCGGCATGCCCCAACAAGTGCGCCACTTTGCCCCCAGACCCACTGCGCGCGAGACCCATTCCCCGCAGCCTACCGCCTTATGCCAACGGTTAGCTCGTGGCCGGCGCGGCCCGACGCCAACTCTCGGCCGCCGCGTGCGCTGCTTGGGCGGCGCACTGTTCGGCGTGGGCAGTGTACCCACGGCGCGAGGCAGTGGGCGGCAGCGTTCGGGGGTGAACGCCGGCCGCCCGGCCTCAACCCACCCAGGGGCGCCTTAGCGCCCGCGGCCGTGGCCGCGGCGGTCGTCGTTGCGGTCGCGTGAGTGCGGAATGCCGTCGCCGTCACGATCCCAACGCGGGTTGTAGACCGGGTCGTGGCGGTTCGGAATGCCGTCGCCGTCACGGTCCCAACGCGGGTTGTAGACCGGGTCGTGGCGGTTGGGGATGCCGTCGCCATCACGATCCCAGCGCGGGTAGTAGACCGGGTGGCGGTTCGGATTGCCGTCGCCGTCACGGCCCCAGCGGCGGGGCTGGTCGTAGTGGTGCCCGGGGTAAACCACAACGGGTTGGCGGTACACGGGGTAGGGTTGCACATAGTGCGGCGGCGCCTGAACCACCACCGGCAAGCCATGCAGCGGCACGCCGATGCTCACCGACCATTGCACATCGCCGCGCGCCT
>JAYUQE010000343.1:0-3552 GCA_043756905.1 Burkholderiales bacterium
CCGAGCTGGCCAAGGAGCTGGCGCGCGTCATCACCATCAGCAAGACGCAAAGCGCCTACCGCTTGCGCCTGAACCCGCAGACGCAAAGCATTGAATGGCAAGGCAGCGGCGACGAGGGTGATGTGGTCTACACCAGCGAGCCCGAGACGAGCTTCTGGATGAGGCTGCACAACTTGTTGATTGCGCCTTTCGTGCCCGAGCAACTGCTGTGAGGGCGACTGCGGCCTGATGGCGCGCGCGGCACCTGCAAGTCGAAACTACAAACCAAATGCGAACACCTTCTTCGGCCCGTAGCCGTTGAAGGTGCCGCTGCCCCAGAACACCATACCGTCGGCGATGCTGGGCGCGGCGTTGCAGGCGCCGCCGCTGGGGCTGGTCCACAAGGGCTTGCCGGTCTTGGCGTCCAGCGCATGGAAGCTGCCACGGGTTGCATCCAGGTTGCAGCCGAAGACCACGCCATTGGCCACCGCCACGGCGGCCTCGGCGCGGCTGCCCAGCGGGTCGGGGGTGGTCCACAACACGGCGCCGGTCTTGCGGTCCAGCGCGGCCCAGCCGCCGGCCGTGGTGCTGCTGCCGTTCTTCAGTTTCCAGGGCAATGGCGCCTGGCCGGCCCCCGTGGGCCCGCTGTTGGCCAGGGCCACATAGACGCGCTGCGCATCGCTGGCCGAGCCCCATTGCATGCCGCCCGTGGTGCCGGGCGGGCCAGCCTGGGTGGCCCAGGCCAGGGCGCCGGTGTCGGCCCTGAAGGCCCAGAACACGCCGCTCTTTTGCCCCGCGCCGACGAGGCTGCTGCCCCTTGGCCCTGCACCGGGCAACAGCATCGGGCCTTGGGCAAAGTCCCAATCCGGCCCGGCGGGGTGTGGGCAGTTGTCATTGGGCGGCAAGGTGAAACGGGGCAGGCTCAGGCCGCAGCCCATGTTCCAGGTGTCGTGCGGCAGGCCGCGCGCGGCCCACTTCACGGCGCCGGTGGCGAGGCCCAGCGCCACGATGGCATCCACATGGTTGGCCGGGCTCATGCAGGCGGCCGGCGCGCCGTTATTGTTCAAGCAGTCCAGCACGCTTTGCGGCACGGCGTAGTTGTTGCCGGTGGCCACGTAGGCCGTGTCGCGCTGGGTATCCACCGCCACCGTGCTGCCCCACACGGCGCCACCAAAGTAGCCCGGCGGCACCATGTAGGTTTGCCACCTGACGGCGCCGCTGGCCACATCCAGCGCCACCACGCTGCCGCGGAACTGAAATTGCCAGCCCGCGGCCGCGGCGGTGAACCCGGCGTCGGTCTCCTCAGCCGAAGCCACGCCCACCAGCACCAACCCCTTGGCCACCACGGCAGACTGCGTGATGACGGACCGCGGTGTGGCATCCACCTGCGTCGCCCACAGCAGGTTGCCGTTGGCCTTGTCGATGGCCAGCACGCGCGCGCCCTGGCGCACACCGGCCGCGAGCTTGCCGCTCATGTTGCCCAGGATCAGCGCGTTGCCGCTCAAGGCCGGTGTGGCGCGGGCGAAGTCGCCCGCGATGCCGGTGATATCGGCCAGGCGGCGCTTCCACACCTGCACGCCGGTGGTGCGTTCGAGCTTGTAGAGGTAACCCGCCGAGTCGGGAAAGTACAGATGGGTGGCGTCGAGCGCGGGGCTGGCGGTGACGTCGCCTTCGGTATTGACGGCCCAGTGCAGGCGCAGCGCATAGGCATTGCGCGGCGTGATCTGCGTTTCGGCACTTTGGTGGCGCGAGTTCAGCAGGTCGCGCCCGGCACTGGGCCAATCGGCGGCGGCGGCCAGGCTGGTGGCCAGACTGGCGGCGATCGTGAAGGTTGTCGTGAAAGTTGCTTTGCTTGCTGCATTCATGTTCAGGCTCCCTGTGCCCTGCCGACCAGCGCGCGGCGTGGCCGGGCTTCAGGCGCGAGGTCGTTTTAGCAGGCCCGGGCGCGGCAACAAGGGGTGCCCACCCCCATGTTCGCAGGTTGACAGGGGGCGGTGCCCGCTTAGCTCGCTCAGGCCGAAACCACCGCAATGCCCTTGAGTTGGCCGGCCTGGGCAGCGCCCACCGGGCGGGCGTAGCGAGCCGGGTTGAAGCGGTGCAGCAACTCGGCTTCGCGCACGCGCGCCAGGGCGATGTTGGCCAGCTTGATGTGGCCGAAGCCGCGCATGCTCAAGGGCAGCCTGGCCCATGGCGTGGCCAGCGCAATGTTTTCAGGCGTCAATTGCGGCAGCAGTTCGCGCACGCGCGCCTCGAACTGATTGATCAACTCACGTTCCAGCCGGCGCTCAGTGCTGTGGCCAAACGGGTCAGCCCAACGGCCGCGCAAGCCCCTGGCACGGGCCAGCAGCTTCAACACCGGCAACAGCCACGCGCCGATGCGCAGCTTGCGCGGCGGCTGGCCGTTGCGCGGCCGGCTGAGCAGGGGTGGGGCCATGTGGAACTCGAGCTTGAACTCGCCTTCGAACTGATCGTGCAGCGTCTGCATGAAAGCCGGCTCGGCGTACAGCCGGGCCACCTCGTATTCGTCCTTGTAAGTCATCAGTTTAGTTAGACTGTCGGCCACGGCGCGGGTGAAGGGCAGCGAGGCGTCACCGCCGAGCGTTTCTTCATGCTGCCGCACGGCCTGCATCAAGGCCACGAAGCGCCCGGCCCAGGCCGCGCTCTGGTAAACCGTGAGCTGCTGCGCCTGTGCAGCCAGCATTTGGGCGAAGGGTTCCCGGGCCGCGGGCTCGGCCACCGCCGGCGCGGCGCGCAGCGAGCGCAAAGCGTCCGGCGCCCCGGCTGCCAGGCGGCCCAGGGCGAAGGCAGCGAGGTTCGCCGGCACCGCCACGGCGTTCAATTCGATGGCGCGTTGCAAGGCTTCCAGGCTCACCGGAACCAGCCCGCGCTGCCAGGCAAAACCCAGCGCCAGGATGTTGGCCACGATGGTGTCGCCCAGGAACGCTTCGGCCAGGGCCTGGGCGTCGAAGGTCTGCACCCATTCATCGCCGGCCACGTAGCGCAGTTTGTCCAGCAGGCGCGGCACTTGCAGGTCAGCGTCGGGGTTCTTCAGGCTTTCAGCCACGGGCACTTCATGCGTGTTCACCAGCACGCGCGTGCGGCCGTGGCGAACGGCCTGCAAGGCCTCGGGCGTGGCACCGACCACGATGTCGCAGGCCAGCAGCGCGTCGGCCTGCTGCACGTCGATGCGCACCTGGTTCAAGGCCTCGGGCAGCAAGGCCAGCCGCACGAACGACAGCACGGCGCCGCCCTTTTGCGCAAAGCCCATGAAGTCGAGCACGCTGGCACTCTTGCCTTCCAGGTGCGCGGCCATGGCCACCACGGCGCCCACCGTCACCACGCCGGTGCCGCCCACGCCGGTGACGAGCAAGTCATACGGCCCGCTCCAGGCGTGCGCGGCCGGCTGCGGCAGTTGCGCCACCTGTGCCATGAAGGCGGAACTGCCCCCGGCCAAGGCGCCCACCCGCTTGCGCGGCGCCGCACCCACCAGGCCCACGAAGCTGGGGCAAAAGCCCTTGGCGCAGGAATAGTCCTTGTTGCACGCACTCTGGTCGATCTTGCGCTTGCGCCCCA
>JAYUQE010000344.1:0-9918 GCA_043756905.1 Burkholderiales bacterium
CAGTTGGACAGGTTCACACAGGGCGAGCAAGCGCAGCCGATCCGGCCGCGGCAGCATGTTGATGAGTTGGTTTTCCACGCTGCCCACAGGGCGCTCCAGCGGTCTTTCAGGGGAGCCGGCAGTTGTGTTCGATTCAACTTCCAGCTCAAGCCGGCGACGCCGGTTTCGACCACGGTGGTCGTGATCGGGCGTGGCGTCTGTACGTCAACCCACTTAGGCGCGAACACAGCGTGGCGTCAAGCCGCCAGCGGCATGGCCATGGGCATCAAGCGCTGGTATTCGCGCTTGGCCGCGCCGTAGCAGGTGCAGGTGTGGCGCTCCAGGGCGCCGCGGTCGAGCACGGCAATGTGGCCGCGGCGGTAGCTGATGACGCCGCTGCGCTGCAATTTCAGCGCCGCGGCCGTCACACCCTCGCGGCGCACGCCCAGCAATTGGGCCGCGCTCTCCTGCGTCATTTGCAGGTCGTCGCACGGCGCGCGGTCCAACCCTTGCAGCAGCCGCCGGCTGAACTGCTGGCTGATCGAGTGGTAGCGGTTGCACAGCGCGGTTTGCGCCACCTGCGCCATCAGCGCCTGGGTGTAGCGCAACAGCATCTCCAGCACCGCCCCGCCGTGTTCCACCTCGCCCTGCAGCGCCGCGGCGCGCAAACGGTAGGCCGTGCCCTCGGCCTGCACCATGGCCTGGCTGGGCATGGCGCTGCCGCCCATGAACAGCGAGATACCGACCACGCCGTCATGGCCCACCACCGCGACCTCGGTGGCTTCACCTTCGAGCGTGAGCACCAGCAGCGACACCACCGCCGTGACCGGAAAGTACACGTACGCCGGCGTGCGCCCGCTTTCGCACAGCACCTGCCCACGTTGCAGCTCCACCGGCTCAAGCAAGGCGCGCCAATGTGGCCATTGGGCCGCCGGCAGCGCGGCCAGCAACTGGTTGCGGCGCAGGTCGGCAAAAAGGGCGTGAGCAGTCGTCATGGGGCTGGCTGAGTGGGCAAGGAAATCATCATCCCCATACCACCGCGCCGCGCCAATCAGCCGGCACCGGCTTCGTCTGTGGGCCCGCGCCTACAGGCTACTCATATGAACCGCCTGGCCCGGCCCTCGCCTAGGCCGCCTCTTGCTTGGGCAGCAAGCGGTCGTATTCGCCCTTGACCACGGCGTAGCACTCGCAGCTGCGCTTTTCCAGCCCGGCCCGGTCAAGCACGGAGATGCGGCCGCGGGCATAGCGGATCAGGCCTGCCTTTTGCAGCCGCGAGGCGCCTTCGGTCACGCCTTCGCGGCGCACGCCCAGCATGTTGGCGATCAGCTCCTGCGTCATCACCAGCTCGCTGCCGGGCAGGCGGTCCAGGCTGAGCAGCAGCCAGCGGCACAGTTGCTGGTCGAGCGTATGGTGCCGGTTGCACACCGCGGTTTGCGCCATCTGGGTGATCAGCGCCTGGGTGTAGCGCAGCAGCAGGTGCAGCACGGCGCCACCGCGGTTGAATTCGTCTTTCATGTCCTGCGCCGGCAGGCGAAAACCCGTGCCCGCGCTTTGCACCACGGCCCGGCTGGGCGTGGAATCGCCGCCCATGAACAGCGAGATGCCGACCAGGCCTTCATTGCCCACCACCGCGATTTCGGCCGACGCGCCGTCTTCCATCACGTACAGCAGGGAGACGATGGCCGTGGTGGGAAAGTAGACGTGGCTCAGCGTGCTACCCGATTCGTACAGCACCTGGCCCAGCGTCAATTCCACCGCTTCAAGCCGGGGTTGCCAGCGCTGCCATTCAGCCGCGGGCAACACGGCCAGCAACTGGTTGTTCGGGTGTTCGTCGGCTTTGGGTTTCAAGGCGCAACCAGGCGTTGAAGTAGTGATGAGAAGGTGCCGATGCGGGCCGTGACACCGTACCTTGAGTGTGTGCGCCGGCCTGTCCTTTGATTGTGCGCTAGCGAACACAATGTGAAAAACCTTGTGCGCCGTCAAGCTTGGTAGATATCGCTTGGTAGATAGCGCACCGGGGTTTTCGTCGGGTGCGCCGGCCGTGTGCGCCAGCGCACAGACCCCTGCCTGGCGCGCCATTAAAAGCAAGTTTGTCGGACTGCGCCAGCCGCCCTTTGGAACACTCAATGCACCCCATCAAGGCGCCCACTGTATTGCGCCCGCCACCCAGCGCCGCCGCGCGCTGCCCGCTGCCCAAGGCCCCGGGCTGACGTTGACCCCGCCGCCGCGCCACGGCCGCGCCGAGCGTGCAGCCGCCGCCCCAGGCCCGGCGGGGCACACCTCCGACTCCGGCCCTGGCCACGCCGCCGCCCAAGTGCTGCGCCACCCCGCAGCCTTTGCGCTGGGCACGCTGAAAGCCTTTCGCGCCAACCAGGGTTTGCTGCTGGCCGGCGCGGTGGCGTATTACGCGCTGCTGTCGATCGTGCCGCTGCTGATCCTGACGGTGATCGCGCTGTCGCACGTGGTTGACCAGGCCGAGTTGCTGCGAACGTTAGGGCGCTACCTTGAATGGCTGGTGCCCGGGCAGTCACGCGCCATCGTGGCCGAGCTGGCCAACTTCATGGCCCACCGCGGCGTGGTGGGCTGGGTCTTGCTCGGCACCATGTTGTTCTTCAGCACACTGGCCTTCACGGTGCTGGAAAACGCCATGTCGGTGATCTTCCATCACCGCGTGGCCAAGCGGCGGCGCCGCTTCGTGGTCTCGGCCTTGATTCCCTACATCTACATCCTGTGCCTGGGCCTGGGCCTGCTGGTGGTGACGCTGGTGGCGGGCAGCCTGCAGGCCATGGGCCAGGAACGCATCAGCTTTCTGGGGCGCAGTTGGTCTTTGGTGGGCGCGTCGGGCGCGCTGCTATACCTGCTGGGTTTTGCCGGCGAGGTCTTCGTGCTGACCTCGATCTATCTCGTGATGCCGGTAGGCCGGCTGTCGCTGTCGCACGCGCTGCTGGGCGCATTGAGTGCGGCCCTGCTGTGGGAGCTGTCGCGCCACGTGCTGGTGTGGTACTTCACCACGCTGTCGCAGATCAGCACCGTCTACGGCTCGCTGACCACGGCCATCGCCGTGTTGCTCAGCCTGGAACTCGCCGCCACCTTGCTGCTTTTGGGCGCGCAGGTGATTGCCGAATATGAGCGGCTGGATCGGATTGAGGCCGCCCCAACACCCACACCAACAACCACACCAACACCCACACCCACAACGGCGCGGCCGTCATGAGACAGCGGCGCACAGAGCAAACTACAACGGGGTGAGCAGCATCTCGCGCTGCCACTCACCGTGCCCCTTCAAGCCGCCGCAGTGCCGTGGGTGCGGCGGCGAACCACGAAGGCCATCGCCGTCAGGCCGGCCAGCATCAAGGCATAGGTCTCGGGCTCGGGAATCGGCGCCGCAAAGTTGAGCGAGCCACCGCCCTGGCGGATGCGAAAACCGTTGGCGAAGGGTTCAACTTCCGACGTGGTGTTGGTAAAGGCAGTGATGGCCAGGTTGTAGAACGGGCTGGGCGCCGCAAAGAAGCCCGCCTGGCCGGCAGCCACGGCAAAAGTCATATCGGCATTGGCCGACGGCGTGAAGGTGACGCCGTTGCCGCTGGGTAGCGTGCCCACACTGCCATTGAGCAGCGTGCCCGTGGCCAACACCACTTCGCCGCTGGCGCTTTCGGTGGGCGTGTTGCCGCTGAAGCCGAAGCTGGCCAGGCCGTTGTAGCCGTACAGGGTGTAGGTCAACGTGCTAAACGAGCCGAAGGTCGGCGCCAGGGCCGGGTTGGCCACCGTCGTGGTGCCCGTGCCGGTGAACGCGAAATACAGGCCGTACGTGCTGTTCAACCCAGCCGGCGTGAGCGTTGAGCCGCCCAGTTGCACGCCGGTGACGGCCAGGAAGCCGATGTCGGTGAAGCCGCCAACGCCGTTAAAGGTGATCGTTGAATAGTCCGACACCAGGATGTTGTCGCCAGTGAAAGATGTGCCGGCCAGGCCGACAGCGCCTGGCGCCAGGGTGAACGGCGACAGCGCCGCAATAGCGCCGTTGCAGGCAGCCACCGCGGCCACGGCCACCACGGAATGGCGCAACAGCCGGTGAAGGGCGGGACGGGCAATGAAAACCATGGCGAAACTCCTTGATATGCGTCCGAATCCCGGACTGGAAAACCCTCTCCCGCACAGCCAGCGATGCCTGCCCCAACGGCGCCCGTTGCTGGCTCGGGCCGGCGTGCGGCTTCGACCGCAGCGCCGCGAACCAGTGCGGTGCCCTGTGCAATGTGCCGTTAGTCCGCTGGAAGTGAAGTTAGGAGTTCAGGCTAATCAGCGAAACCCCGCCACTCTGTGCGGTAACACACATCACCCCTCAACCCGGGGGGCTGCTTTTTTCGTCGGCCGGTGGCGGCAGCGCTTGGCCTTCGCCGCCGTTCAGGCGCGGGCTCAAGTAGTGATCTACCTCGTGGCGCGCAGTCACCACGTCGCCCTGGCGCGCACGGCCGAGGCGAAAAAACATCATGGGCTGCGCCTGCGGCGGCGGGCTCAACGCCCGCAACATGTGGCGCAGCCGCTGTTGCACCTGCGCATCGACCCAACCCTGGCCGCTGGCCTGGCGCACCAGGGTGGTGGCCGCCGCCATGGGTTGCAAGGCCAGGCCATGCTGCGTGGCCGCCAGCCACAGGCGTTGCAAGGCGCGACCGGCGTGCAAGGCACCGAGCCGCGGGTTCGGGTGCGCATCGAGCAGCAAGCCCAGGTGCGGCGCCAGCGCGCAAGGCAGGTAGCCCGCACGCAGGCCCAGTGCATGGTGCAAGCCCAGGCCCTGGGCCAAACGCATCAGCGGCCAGCGACGCAGCAGTGTGAAAGCGCCGCGCATGGGCCGCTCGATGGCCAGGGCGCCGGGCGGCAGGCCCTGCGCCACGGTTTGCTGCCAGCCCACGTCAAACTGGATGGCGTTGAACAGTTCGGCGTGCAGTTCACGCCGGGCAAAGCGTTCCGTTTCGGCCAGCCGGATGGCAGCCAGGGCCTGTGTGCGGCGCACGCCGTCGTCGAGCCAGGCCACGCTGGCGCCGGTGATGGCGGCAGCCGCGTGCGCCAGGTCTTGGAGCGTTGACGGTGGCAGCCGCGTGCGGCTGTAGAACGCCCGGTTGGTGTGCCGCCCGGCCATGGCTTGGCCCAGGCCGTCTGGCGACGCGGTGGCCGCTAGCCACTGCAGGGCGGCGATGCGTTCGGGGTGCAGCGCATCAGGCAACCAGGTGACTAGCAGATCCAGGCCCTCACTGGCCGATTGCAGCGCCATGTTTTCAACCACGGCGCCATGCGCCAGGTGCGCCAGAAACTGCCGGTGCGGTTGCGCGGCCCAGGTGGCGGCATCGGTGGCCAGCAACATCACATGGTCGTCGTGGAGCTGGAATTGCAGCGCCAGGTGGTTGTCGGCCGACGGCGCCAGGATGCCGCTGGCCAGGATGCGGCGCAAGGTGTCGATGGGCGGGCGCATCGGTCTGAAGGCTCTCAGCGCAAGTTCAAGCGCTTGCGCACCAACGCGAGCAGCGCGCGCTGCAGCGGGTGGCGGTTGCCGCCTGGCCGCCAGGTGCGCACCAAGCGGTTGCGAAAGGCATCGAAATGCAGGCCGTGCGGCGCGGCCACCACCTTACCCCGGCGCAGCAGCAGCTTCAACACCTGGGTGGCGGCGATGCCGGCGCACAGTTGCACGCCAATGGCCGTGGAGGGCCCCTTGCCGGTGGCCAGGTCCACCCGACCGGGCTCGACCAGGTAGCGCATTTGCAGCATGGCCGGCGACAGGCCCACCAGGAAGCGCAGTGCCTGCTCTTGCGCCGTTTGCCCCGCGAGCCGGAAGTAGCGTTCGAAGCCCATGCCGCCGGGCACGAAGTTCAGCAGCGCTGCGCCCATGCCCAATGGCGCCACGGTGACGCCCGGGATGCCGAGCGCGGCGCAGCGTGCGAACACGCGCGCGCGAATGTCCAGCGCAAAGAAGTCCAGGCCGTCGAGGTAGACGTCGCCGTCGGCCAGGAAGGCCTCCACGTTGCCGGCATCCAGGCCCTGGGGGAAGACACGCACATCCAGGCCGGGGTTGATGTCGCGTGCCTGCGCCAGCATGACTTCGACCTTGGGCCGGTTGAGTGAACTCACGCCGGCGCCGACCTGGCGGTTGAAATTGGCCAGGGCGAAATGGTCGAAGTCGGCAATCGAAAACGCGCCGACACCCAGCCTGGCCAGCGTCAACAGGTAAGCACCGCCGACCCCGCCCATGCCGGCGATGCACACGCGCGAACGTTTCAGGTGAGCTTGTTCGGCTTCGGTTACCCAGCCCAGGTTGCGGGCAAAGGCTTGGTCGTAGGCGAAGTCTTCGGTGTAGGCCACGCTGCGCAGGCTTCAACGTGACGGCAAAGCGCCGGCGCCCGATGCCGCAAAACCCGGCGGCGGCAACGCATCGTTGTGTGCGGCCTTGAGGCGGCCAACGATGCCGGCTTCCTCGGCAACGGAAAAGAACAACGGGTACAGCGAGCGATTCGTCTTCGCTTCTTGCGGGCGGCCGCCAAAGCGCTCAATTTGATCGTGCGCCAGCGCAAAGTCCAGCCGCATCAGCACGGCCGGCGCGTTCACGCGCGGGTTCGGCCGCGCCGGGCCAGCCACGGTGAAAGCCAGCATGTTTTCGTAGTAGCGAACATGGCGCGGGTTGACCTCGATCAGCAGGTCGTCATGACCCTTGATGCGGTGGGCATAGATGTAGGCCACATGAAACAGCGACGCCAATACCCGCTTCGAGCGCACCACGCTGTCCATGGCCAGCTTGGTGAATTCACAGAGTTTGCGGCCGGCCGCGCGCAATTGACCCGCCTCCTGAGCGAACAACTCATCAACCAGCAGCCGGGCCGGCGAATCGAACTCGATGGTGATAGTGCCGATGGTGTGTTCATGCTCGCAGGCCACCAAGGTGATGCGCGTGGGTGCCGGCGCAGCGGGCAGGCCGGAGCTGAGGTAGCCGCGGTGGGCATACATGCGGTTGATCAGCACGCTGGCCGAGCCGCGCTGGCCCGGTGTGTCGGCGCTGCGGATCTTGAACAGCCGCCGCGTGATCTCGTCGCCCGCGCTTTCATCAGGCGGCGCGCCGTCTTGCAGCAACGAGCGCAAGGCTGGGTGCGCCTCGAAGGGCACGCCGATGATGGTGTCTCCCTTCAATGCCGCTCCTTCGGTAGGCGAGTGGGCCGGCGCCCGGCAACCAAAGGCTGGCGAAAGGCACGGTGTCTGGCCGGGTACGACCGCGATGCTCGCGTCGGCGCTGCCGCGGTAAACCGGCTGACCCCCAGGCAAGGCTGCGCAAGCTAACGCCTGTTTCCACGGGCGTCTGTACGTTGCCACACATTTGCAAAGGCTAACAGGCCTGCGCAGCAGTGCGCTGCGAGGCGGCGTTGGGCCAGTTCAGCCCAGGTTGTCTGCCGCGAAGCCCCAATTGATGAGCTTGTCCAGCACCGCTTCAACGTGCGCGGCGCGGCGCTCCTGGTAGTCGAGGTAGTAGGCATGCTCCCAGACGTCGATCACCAACAGCGGCTTGCAGCCGTCCTGGGTCAGCGGCGTTTCGGCGTTGGCCGTGTGCACCACCGCCAGCTTGCTGTCTTGCAGCACCAGCCAGACCCAGCCGCTGCCGAAGCGCGCTGCCGCGGCGGCGGCAAGTGCTTGCTTGCAGGCGTCCAGGCTGTCGAAACTGGCCTCTATGAGCGGCTTCAGCGGCAAGGGCGGCTCGCCACCGCCGGCTGCGCGCAGGCTGCGCCAATAGAAGCGGTGGTTCCAGGCCTGGGCGGCGTTGTTGAACAGCGCCGCGTGCTCGGGTTGGCCGGCGGTGTCCGTGATGATCTGTTCGAGCGACATCTCGGTGCGCGCGCTGCCCGCCACCAATTTGTTCAATGCGTCGATGTAGGCCTGGTGATGCTTGCCATGGTGGTGGCTCAGCGTACGCGCGCTGATCACGGCGGCCAGGGCGTCTTGCGCGTAAGGCAGGTCGGGCAAGGGGTGCGGGTAGGTCGGGTGCGGGGTCATCTTGTCCTTAGTTTAGGGGGCAGATTCGACTCGGCCAAGCCCAGCCGTTGGGCCTGGGCGCGGCGGTTGGCGCTCAGGTTGGTCAGGCTGACGGTCACGGTGTCGCCGCTGCACGACACACGGTGGATGACCACATCCTGGCGCCCCTTGACCACATGCACCTGCGCGAACGAACGCT
This sequence comes from Burkholderiales bacterium, assembly GCA_043756905.1. Lineage (GTDB taxonomy): Bacteria > Pseudomonadota > Gammaproteobacteria > Burkholderiales > Burkholderiaceae_C > Rubrivivax. The sequence continues at coordinate 8,177 of JAYUQE010000344.1, forward strand.
CGCCGCCGTCTTCGATCACACGCCGATAGCGCTCGATCAACGCCGGGTGGCTCAGCGGGCACGTGGCCAGCTCGCGCAGGCGTTTGCCGTTGGCGGTGGTCGTGCCCACGCGCAACAGCCGCGCGGCCGCGGGGCTGGCTTGTTGCCAGATGAAGTCGACGATGCGGCCGCGCTCGCGCACCGCGTCGAGCTGCAGCACGGCGGCTGCGCTGCGATGGTCGCCCCGTGTCGCCCTGTCTGCCCGGACTGGTGTCGCTGGTGCTGATACTGAAGCTGGCGATGGAGCGAGCAAGGCCGCGAACCACGGCGCCCTTCCCGTTTGGGTTGGCGCCTGCATAGACGCCTGTGCTGGCGCCTGTGCCAGCGCCTCAGCCACCTTGTGAGCCGCCTGCCGCGCCGGCACTTGCGCATGCACTTGCTCCGGCACCGCTGCGGCGTGGTGATACGCGGTTTGCATCAACGCCAGGTGGTGCGAAGGTGAATCCGACCAGCGCATTCAGCTCTTGCCGAAGCGTGCCTTGGCCGCAGCGATGCACGAGGACTTGGCGTCGCCGGCCAGCGCGTCGCACTTTTCAGCCGCCACCTTGTAGTCGGCGTCCTTCTTGTCGCTGGCCGCGTCGGTGCGCGCCTCGGCGATCGTGCTGCCCAGTTTGACGTCGGCCTTGGCCTTGACGTGCACCGCCTTGGCTTGCTGGACGCACACGTCCTTCGCGTTGCCGCTCAGGTCGTCGCACTTTTCCTTGGCCACGCCATAGGTGGCCTCGGCGCGTGCCAGCAGCAGTTTGTTCTGATCCTTGGCCTTGGCGCTGTAGCCGTATTCCAGTTCGGCCAACGCCACCTTTTCGCGGCCTTTGGCTTCTTCCATGCAGATGTCTTTGGCGTTGTTGGCCAGCGCTGCGCAAGCCGTTTTGTCGGCCTTGTAGTCAGCGCTGACGCGCGCCTTGCCGGTTTGGTAGTCGGGCTTGCTCATGGTCGCGGCCTGGGCCAGCGGCAATGCCACCAACGCAGCGGCGATGAATGAAAGCTTGATCGATTGGGTGAGGTTCATGGTCGTCCTGCAAAGAGTTGAGAAGAGGGGGAGTAACCGGGCTGGGTGCGGCGTTGATCCGCAGCCGCACTGTCGTCAAGCAGCACAACCTTGAAGCCGGCGAAGGACAACGGTTCGTCGCCCACGCTCAGCGTGGCCAGCCAGGCTGTGAGCGCCACGCCCAGCGAAGCCAGCGCGGCCAACACGGCCATCATCAAAGCAAACGTGCTCATCGCTGACCTTTCAAGTTCGTGTTGTTTCGATGTGCCAGTGTGGCCAGGCGCAGCCCGCGCGGCCAGCAGACAGCAGCGCTTGCTGGGGTAGTTGCTCTCCTACAGCGCCGCGGTGCAAGCCCCTTGCTGCGGCCGGGGGGGGCTCATTCATGGCGCAGCGCCTCGATGGGGTCCATGCGCGCCGCGCGCCGCGCGCCGCGCCGGGAAGTAGCCGAACAGCACGCCGATGCCGGCCGAGAAAACGAACGACAAGAGGTTGATCGCCGGATCGAACAGGTAGGGCACGTCCATCCACTGCGCGCCGACATACGACGCGGCGGTGGCGATGACGATGCCGATCAGCCCGCCGAGCGCGGCCAGCGCCACCGCCTCGATCAGGAACTGCAGCAGCACCTCGCGTTCGAGCGCGCCGATGGCCAGACGCAGGCCGATTTCGCGGGTGCGTTCGGTCACGCTCACCAGCATGATGTTCATGATGCCGA
>JAYUQE010000345.1:0-3545 GCA_043756905.1 Burkholderiales bacterium
GCACAATCAAAGTGAGCTTGGTGCTGTACAGGAACATCACGGCAATGAACAGCACCGAGAACAACACGTCGAGCACCAAGGTGAGCGCATTGCCAGTGAGAAAGCTGCGGATGTTTTCCAGCTCGCGCACGCGGGCCACCGAATCGCCCACGCGGCGCGCCTCGAAGTAAGCCAGGGGCAGGGCCAGCAGGCGGCGATACAGGCGCGCACCCAGCTCCACATCAATGCGGCTGGTGGTGTGGCTGAAGACGTAGGCGCGCAAGGCAGTGAGCAGGCTTTCAAACAACATCACCACCACCAGCCCGAAGGCGATGACGTTGAGCGTGCTCACGCCGCGGTGCACCAGCACCTTGTCCATCACCACCTGAAAGAACAGTGGCGAGGCCAGCGCAAAGAGTTGCAGGCAGAAGCTGACCAACAGCACTTCGCTGATGAGCTTGCGGTGCCGCACCAGGCTGGGCATGAACCAGCTGAAGTCAAAGCGCGCCAGCTCACCGGCCAGGCTGGCCTGGCTGGCAATGAGGATGAGCTCGCCCGACCAAGCCTGGGCAAAAGTTTCAAGTGGTTCGATCAAGGGGCGGGCTTCGGCGCCTGGCGTGAAGCGCTGCAACAGCACCCGCTGGCTATCGGCCCGCGCCAGCACGGCCACGCTGCCGTCAGCCATCAAGGCCAGGGCGGGCAAGGGGGTTTGCGCCAGGCGTTGCGCGGCGGTGAGTGAACGCTTGGCGCGCAAGCCCAAGAGCTTGGCTGCCAGAAGCAAATCAGCCGGTGTGCCAGCTTGTCTAGGCGACTTGCCGAGTTGATGCGCCAGGTGTTCCGGCTCGGCTGCCACCTGGTGGAAGCGGGCAATCAGTGCCAGGGCGTGCAGAAGCGCACTCAGGCTGACTGACGGCGCTGGACCACCGGGTTCATCTTCAATTGCGGCAGCGTCGCCCACAGGCAAACTCGCGGCCGCGCCAAATCCGACAGGATTCACACGCCCCCCTATGCTGCGTTGTTCCGGCCGCCTGAAGGCGGCTCTTGAGACATTGGCGCGCAGGCTATCGACGAGCGCTTGTCGTTCGCGTCGGGGTGATCCCTGAGCCGGTACAACTGTTACATGTAGAGGTGAGGCGAGATTCATCCAACCAAAGCAAGGCCGACATGGTTTGCTGACTGCCATGAAGCCATGATCAAGCTTGGCATGAAATCAAAGCACCAGATGGCGGCGCTGTGCGTGCTGTCCCTGGCTGCGCATCACGCCCTGTGCGCACCGGTGCCGCCACAGCCCCAGGGCGCCTGTGATGGCCCGGCCTGGCAACACACGCTGGAGCCCGCCACCGCGGGCACGCCCTCAGGCGCCCAGGCGCATTGGCTCAGCCGCGAACATCTGGTCTGGCCAGGGCTCGCGGCATCAACCGGCGGGCGCTTCTACCTCGCGCTTTCCGGGCGCGGTGGCTTGAAGGCCAGTGCCGGGGAGGCGTTGACTGGCGCCGAGCAACGCGTGGCCCTGGCCTTGTCGAACCCGGCCTTGCCCACGGCACTGGCCGAGCGATTCAAGTGGCTGGCGCCGGGTGTGGTGCTGCGCATGCCGGCCCACGCTGCGCAGCAGGTGCGGCACATGCTCAAGCAGCAGATCTTGCTGGTGCAAGAAGACGAACAGGGCCGCGTGCTGGGCGCCGCAGCCGTTCAACTGCCCGGCGTGCTGGACGAGGTGTACGCCGCCGCGCAAGGCCTTGCCGGGCTGGGTGCACGGGCCTCGCCGCGTGCCAGCCGCTTCAGCCTGTGGGCGCCCACGGCGCGTGCCGTGTGGCTGTGCCTGCACAGCGCGGCGCAACAGGCCAGCGTTGCGCGCGCCATGCATCAAGACGCCCGCACCGGAGCTTGGCAACTCAAGGTGCCTGGCGATTGGCGTGGCCGCAGCTACACCTACCTGGTGGAGGTGTTCGTGCCCGGCGTGGGCCGCGTGCTCAACCGGGTGACGGACCCGTACTCGACGGGCCTAACGGCCGACTCCCAACGCAGCGTGGTGCTCGACCTGAACGCACCGGCCACCCAGCCCGCCGGCTGGCAGCGGGCCAGTCGCCCTGCGCCACTGGCCAGTGCAACGGATCAGATGATTTACGAGCTGCATGTGCGCGACTTCTCTGCGCACGACAACACCGTGCCTGAAACCCTGCGCGGCAAGTACCTGGCCTTCACGCAGGCTGAATCGAACGGCATGCGCCACTTGAGGGCGCTGGCCGCCGCGGGCATGACCCATGTTCACCTGCTGCCGATCTTTGACTTTGCCACCGTGCCCGAAACACAGCAACTCACCCCAAACGTTAGCGGCCCGCCCGACGGCACGGCCCAGCAAGCAGCGGTGGTGGCCGCCAAGGAACGCGACGCCTACAACTGGGGCTACGACCCGCTGCACTTCAACGCCCCCGAGGGCAGCTACGCCAGCGATGCCGAAGATGGCGCGGTGCGCGTGCGCGAACTGCGCGCCATGGTGATGGCCTTGCACGCCACCGGCCTGCGCGTGGGCATGGACGTGGTCTACAACCACCTTTCGGCCAGCGGCCAGAAGCTGCACTCGGTGCTCGACCGCATCGTGCCCGGCTACTACCACCGGCTGAACGCAAACGGCGAGGTTGAAACATCGACCTGCTGCGCCAACAGCGCCACCGAACACCGCATGATGGCCAAGCTGATGATTGATTCAGCCGTGCACTGGGTGCGCCACTACCGCATCGACGCCTTTCGCTTCGACCTGATGGGCCACCAGCCGCGCGCGGCAATGGTGCAGTTGCAAGCGGCCGTGGACAAGGCCGCCGACCGGCGCGTGCACCTCATCGGCGAAGGCTGGAACTTTGGCGAAGTGGCCGACGGTGCACGCTTCGTGCAGGCCTCGCAGCTCGCACTGAACGGCAGCGGCATCGCCACCTTCAGCGACCGTGGGCGCGACGCCGTGCGCGGCGGCGGCGCGGGCGACGACGGCGTGGTGCAGCTTGAACGCCAAGGTTACGTGAGCGGTTTGTTTTTCGACGCCAACGAGGCCGCCAATAACGCTGCAACCGGCCAGGCCACGGCGGAAGACTTGAAGCGCAGCGCCGACCTGGTGCGCGTGGCATTGGCCGGCAGCCTGCGCCGCTACCGGCTGCACACGGCCAGTGGCGACACGCTGGCGCTTGAGAAGATCAACTACGCCAATCAAGCTGCCGGCTATGCCAGCCAGCCGGGTGAAGTGGTGAACTATGTTGAGAACCACGACAACCAGACCCTGTTCGACGCCAACGTCTTCAAGCTGCCGCGCGCCACGTCAAGCGCAGACCGCGCCCGGGTGCAGACCCTGGCCGCGGCCGTGGTCGCCTTCAGCCAGAGCATTGCGTACTTTCATGCCGGGCAGGAACTGCTGCGCAGCAAGTCGATGGATCGCAACAGTTATGACTCGGGCGACTGGTTCAACCGCATCGACTACTCCGGCCAGACCAATCATTTCGGCGGCGGCTTGCCGCCGCAGGCCGACAACGGCAAGAGCTGGCCGTGGATGCGCCCGCTGCTGGCCGATGCGGCGCGCATCG
>JAYUQE010000346.1:0-27861 GCA_043756905.1 Burkholderiales bacterium
TTGGTCTCGTCGTTCACGATGCGCGGGCCAGTGACGTATTCGCCGTACTCGGCATTGTTGGAGATCGAGTAGTTCATGTTGGCGATGCCGCCCTCGTAGATGAGGTCGACGATCAGCTTGAGCTCGTGCAGGCACTCGAAGTACGCCATTTCGGGCGCGTATCCGGCTTCGACCAAGGTCTCGTATCCCGCCTTGATCAGCTCTACCGTGCCACCGCACAACACGGCCTGCTCGCCGAACAGGTCGGTTTCGGTTTCCTCGCGGAAATTGGTTTCGATGATGCCGGCCTTGCCGCCGCCATTGGCCGCGGCGTAGCTCAGCGCCAGGTCACGCGCCTTGCCGGATTTGTCGGCATGCACGGCAATCAGGTGTGGCACACCACCGCCTTGGGTGTAGGTGTTGCGAACGGTGTGGCCGGGGGCCTTGGGTGCGACCATCCACACGTCGAGATCGGCGCGCGGCACCACCTGCCCATAGTGAACGTTAAACCCGTGCGCAAAGGCCAATGAGGCGCCCTGGCGGATGTTGGGTTCAACGTCGTCGCGGTAAACGGCGCCGATCTGTTCATCGGGCAGCAGCATCATCACAACGTCGGCCAGCTTGACGGCGTCGCCCACCTCGGCCACCTTCAGGCCGGCCTTTTCGACCTTGGTCCACGACGCACCGCCGCGGCGCAGGCCAACGGTGACCTTGACGCCGCTTTCGCTCAAGTTCTGCGCATGCGCATGGCCTTGCGAGCCATAGCCGATGATGGCGACGTTCTTGCCTTTGATCAGGCTCAGGTCGGCGTCCTTGTCGTAGTAGACCTTCATGGTGTGTTCCAGTGTGTGGTGAGGGTGGAGGGTGAGGTGTGCGTGTGAACTCGGCGGGTTATACGCGCAGGATGCGCTCGCCGCGGCCGATGCCGCTGCTGCCGGTGCGAACGGTTTCGAGGATCGCGGTGCGGTCGATGGCGAGCAAGAAGGCGTCGAGCTTGGCCGCGTCGCCGGTGAGTTCCAAGGTGTAGCTCTTTTCAGTGACGTCGATGACGCGGCCGCGGAAGATGTCGGCCATGCGCTTCATCTCTTCGCGCTCCTTGCCCACAGCGCGCACCTTGATGAGCATGAGCTCGCGCGCACTGAAGCTGCCTTCGGTCAGGTCAACCACCTTCACCACTTCGATCAAGCGGTTCAAGTGCTTGGTGATCTGCTCGATGACTTCATCGGAACCTGAAGTCACGATGGTCATGCGCGACAACGAGGCGTCTTCAGTCGGCGCGACGGTCAGGCTTTCGATGTTGTAGCCGCGGGCCGAGAACAGGCCCACCACGCGCGAGAGGGCACCGGGCTCGTTTTCGAGCAACACGGCAATGATGTGTTTCATGGTTCAGCTTCCACGTACCGGGCGCCTGGCAGCTTGTGGCCACGCGGCGCTGGGGCACGACGATGTTTGATTGAAAGTAGCGCACCCGCACCGGGCGCGCCACCCGCGGTGAAGGCGCTACAGATCTTCCGAGCCGAGCAGCATCTCGGTGATGCCCTTGCCCGCCTGCACCATGGGCCAGACGTTTTCCGTCGGGTCAGTGCGGATGTCCAGGAAGACGGTGCGATTCTTCAACTTGATCGCCTCGCGCAATGCGCCTTCCACGTCGGCAGGTTTATCAACCAGCAGGCCCACGTGGCCATAGGCCTCGGCCAGCATGACGAAGTCGGGCAGTGCGTCCATGTAGCTGTGCGAGTAGCGGCCGCCGTAGTCGATTTGCTGCCACTGCCGCACCATGCCGAGATAGCGGTTGTTGAGCGAAACCACCTTTACCGCGGTGTCGTATTGCTTGCAGGTTGAGAGCTCCTGGATGCACATCTGGATCGAACCCTCGCCGGTGATGCAGAACACATCACTGTCGGGCTTGGCCAGTTTGATGCCCATGGCGTAGGGCAGGCCCACGCCCATGGTGCCCAGCCCGCCGGAGTTGATCCAGCGCCGCGGCTCTTCAAAACCGTAGTACTGCGCGGCCCACATCTGGTGCTGGCCAACGTCACTGGTGACGTAGGTGTCGCGCCCGTTGGTCAGGCGGCACAGCGTTTCGACCACGTATTGCGGTTTGATCACGTCGTCGCTGTTGCGGTAGGCCAGGCACTCGCGCTTGCGCCATTCGTTGACCTGGCCCCACCATGCGGCCAGGGCCTTGGTGTCGGGCTTGGTGGTGGCGTCTTTCAGCTGGGCGATCAACTCCTGCAGCACGTCTTTCACATCGCCGACGATGGGTACATCGACGCGCACCCGCTTGGAGATCGACGACGGGTCGATGTCGATGTGGATGATCTTGCGTTCAACTGAAGCAAAGTGCTTGGGGTTGCCGATCACACGGTCGTCAAAGCGCGCGCCCACGGCCAGCAGCACGTCGCTGTGCTGCATGGTCATGTTGGCCTCGTACGTGCCGTGCATGCCCAGCATGCCCAGGAAGCACGGGTCGCTGGAAGCGATCGCACCAAGGCCCATCAGGGTGCTGGTGGCGGGAAAGCCGAGCATTGCCACCAGCTCGCGCAACTCTGGCCAGGCGTTGCCCAACACGGCGCCACCACCGGTGTAAATGTAGGGGCGCTTGGCGGCCAACAGCAACGCCACGGCCTTGCGAATCTGCCCGGCGTGACCCTTTTTCACCGGGTTGTACGAGCGCATTTCCACTTTGTCCGGGTAGACGAAAGCTGCCATCTTGAGCGAAACGTCTTTCGGGATGTCCACCACCACCGGGCCGGGGCGGCCAGAGCGGGCAATGTGAAAGGCCTTCTTCATGGTGACGGCCAGGTCGCGCACGTCCTTGACCAGGAAGTTGTGCTTGACGATGGGCCGCGTGATGCCAACGGTGTCGCACTCCTGGAAGGCATCCAGGCCGATCGCCGGCGTGGGCACCTGGCCGGTGATGATCACCATCGGGATGGAGTCCATGTACGCCGTGGCGATGCCGGTCACCGCGTTCGTGACCCCCGGGCCGGACGTGACCAGTGCCACTCCTACATCACCGGTGGCCCGGGCATAGCCGTCGGCGGCATGTACAGCCGCCTGCTCGTGGCGCACCAGGACGTGCTGGATGCTTTCCTGCTTGTACAGCGCGTCGTAGATGTACAGCACGGCCCCGCCGGGGTAACCCCAGACGAACTTGACCTGCTCGGCCTGCAGGCAGCGAACCAGGATTTCCGAGCCGTTGACTTCAGCAGTGGGGGATGAGGAAAGCGCCTGTGCCGATGCGGCACGCTTGACTTCCGCGGCAGACATGTCCATGAGCGAACCTTTGTGAATTTCTCTGACGAAAAACCATTGGTGCCCCTCCTCGCACCCTCATGAGGCGGAATCGGAGCCTGCGCGGTCTGGCGAGCGGCCCAGGTCGGGCGCCATCTCGAGACCAGTGAATTCATTGTGCGAAGCAGCATTATGGCATCCCGACTCGACTGCACGAGCCGCGCGGGCGTGGCCGCAAGGCCCGATGACATAATTCCTGTTGGCCCCGATGCGGGCGTTCTTTTGAGCCGCAAGCCGTTGGCCACAGACAAAGAGCTGAACAGTTTTCTCAAGAGCGTCGAGCGCCGTGCCTTCAAGCGCACGGCATATTCGGTACGCGATGAGGACGCTGCCCTGGACGTTGTGCAAGACGCGATGATCCGCCTGTCGCAAAGCTACTCCGACCGCCCGGCAGCAGAGCTGCCGCTGCTGTTTTCGCGCATCTTGTCCAATGCCACGATGGATTGGTTCCGGCGCCAGAAGGTGCGCAATGCCGTCTTGCAGAACTTCTCAGACTTCGAATCAGCCGGCGAAGATGGCGACTTCGACATCCTGGAGACACTGGAGTCGGCCGACGCCAACGGCTGGGGTAGCGAGAGCGCCGTGGACACCTTGTCGCGGGCCCAGACCATGGCTCAGATTGAGGGTGAAATTGCCGCCTTGCCAGGCCGTCAACGAGAAGCCTTCCTGTTACGTTACTGGGAGGAACTGGATGTCGCCGAGACGGCCGTGGCCATGGGCTGCTCTGAAGGAAGCGTGAAAACACACTGCTCCAGGGCGGTGCATTCATTGGCCAAAGCGCTCCAGGCCAAAGGGATCAAGCCATGAACAGCCCACGTCAGCGCGACGCTCACCGCCACACCGACTTACAAACCCTGCAGGCCCGCGTGGCGCATCGCCTCGTGGCCTGCCTGTCGGCACAGGCGGCTGCCTTGCCCCAGGACATCACCGAGCGCCTGCGCGTTGCGCGCGAGCAGGCGTTGGCCGCGGCGCGGCAAACCCAACGCGCTGGCGCCGCTGGCACGGTGTTCTTGGGCTCAGCGGGCGGCTCGGCCGTGCTCGGGTCGTCGCCGCCGTGGTGGCTGCGTGTGGTGTCCTTCACGCCACTGCTGCTGCTGGTGGCTGGCCTGGTGTTGATCCAGCACCGACACGACCAGGCCCAAATCAATGCCGCGGCCGAGATTGATGCCGCCCTGCTCGCAGACGACCTGCCGCCATCCGCCTATGCCGACCCTGGCTTTGCCGAATTCCTGAAGCAACGTTCTCGTTGAGATGCAACCCGCCATGTTGCCCACCCCTGCCGTGCTAGCCAGCTACCACGGCCTGCAACAGCTGGTGGTGCTGTGTGCCTTGTTGCTGGCAGCCAACGGGTGGGCCGGCGCTCAGACCAAGCCCGTGGCGGCAACCCCAGTGGCCGCTGCTGCGCCAAAGGGCGTGAGCTGGGCTGCACTGACCGTGGCGCAGCAAACCACCCTGGCACCCCTGAAGGCCGACTGGGACAGCATCGACCCCACACGCAAGGCAAAGTGGCTAGAAGTCGCGGCCAAGTTCCCTACCATGCCCCAGCCGGAGCGCGAGCGCGTCCAGACCCGCATGACCGACTGGGCCCGCCTTACCCCTGCACAGCGCGGCCAAACGCGGCTGCAGTTCCAGGAAGCGCGCACGATCAACCCAGCCGAGCGCCAGGCGCGTTGGGCCGAGTACCAGGCGCTGGCGCCCGACCAGCGCCTGGCCCTGCAAAGCAAGTCGCAGGTGGCTGCGCCCAAGGTGACGGCCGCGCCCACGCCGGGCCGCCCTGGCCAGGCCCAGTTGAACGCGGCGCAGCCCGCCGCAAAGCCCGCCGGCAAGGTGGCGCTGACCGCTGCCACCAAGGCGGTGAGTCCGACCTTGGTGCAGGCCAACCCTGGCGTCACCACCACGCTCATCACCCGGCCCGCTACACCATCGCGCGTTGACAAACCTGGCCTGCGCGGCAGCGTGATCGCCCTGCCGGCCAACATTGACCGCGCCACCCTGCTGCCTCGCGCGCCCGCCATCAGCAAGGCGCCCAATGCGGCGGCGTCGGCGGCCGCTACCCTGCGTCAATGACACTGGCCGCTGGGTCGCCGCTTGCGATGGCGGCGCCCACGTTGCGCCGCCGCCTGGCCTGCTTCTGCTATGAAGGCGTGTTGCTGTTCGGTGTGCTCGTGCCCGCCGCCTACCTGTACAGCAGCCTGACCCAACAGCGCCACGCCCTGTCTGGCCAGGCCGGGCTGCAGTTCTTTCTGTTTCTGGTGCTGAGCATTTACTTTGTCTGGTTCTGGGCTCGCGGCGGGCAAACCTTGGCCATGAAGACCTGGCGCATTCGCCTGGTGGCCGCAGATGGGCGTGGTCTGAGCCAGGCCCGCGCCTTGTTGCGCTACCTGTGCAGTTGGATCTGGTTCGTGCCGGCGCTGGCCGCAGTACACCTTGCCGGCGTGCGCTCGGCCATCATCATGTTCGCAGCCCTGGCCATTGGCGTGTTGGGCTACGCCGCTTCAGCACTGCTCACACCCGGCCGGCAATTCCTGCACGACCTGCTTTGCGGCACGCGGCTGCAGCCCTGGCCGCCCGACCCAGGCGATTGAACGCCGGGCGGCACAATTGCCGCCATGAGCCACCCACACAAGGGCCGCACGGGGCTAGACCGCATCGTTCACGCCGCCGGCAACTCCGCCACCGGCCTGCGCCTGGCATGGCGCCATGAGAGCGCTTTTCGCCAAGAAGGCCTGCTTGCGCTGCTGCTACTGCCGGCCGCGCTGTGGCTCGGGCGCAATTGGGTTGAGGTAGCGCTGCTGGGCGGCACGGTGGTGTTGGTGTTGATCGTTGAGCTGCTCAATTCGGCAGTCGAAGCCGCCATCGACCGCATTGGCCTTGAACTGCATGAGCTTTCAGGCCGCGCCAAAGACCTGGCCAGTGCTGCTGTCCTGTTGTCGTTGCTATTGTGCGCGGCCACCTGGGGCGGTCTGCTGTGGGCACGCTTTGCACCATGACGGCCACCAACGCATCGCCGCCACGCAGCGCATTTTCGGTGTGTGTGTACTGTGGCGCCCGCACAGGAACGCTGCCGGCCTTCACGCTGGCCGCCCGCGCCCTGGGCCAGGCCGTGGCGCAACGCGGCTGGCAGCTCGTATACGGCGGCGGCCGTGGCGGCCTGATGGGCGTGATGGCTGATGCGGCATTGGCTGCAGGCGGCCGCGTGGTCGGGGTAATCCCCCAATCGCTGATGGAACGCGAACTGGGCCACCCGGGCCTGGCCGAGCTGCACGTGGTGCAAACCATGCATGAGCGCAAGCAGCTGATGGCGCAGCGCAGCGACGCTTTCGTGGCCTTGCCCGGCGGCATCGGCACCCTGGAAGAGCTGTTCGAAACCTGGACCTGGCGCCAACTGGGCTACCACGACAAGCCGTTGGGGCTGCTCAACGTCGAGGGCTACTACGACCCGCTATTGGCGTTTGTTGAACACGCGACTACAGCGGGCTTCTTGGCCGCCGACCAGTTGGCCCTGCTCACCACCGACACGCAACTTGATCGCCTGCTGGATGCGCTGCACCGCCAAACTGGCGCGCCGGCTACCGGCCGCAGTGCAGACTATTCGCGCACCTGAACCACCCGTGCCGTGCCTTGCGCTGCGCGGCCAGTATCAAACCGCTGATTCGTCGGTCTCGCCGGTGCGGATGCGCACCACCTGTTCAACCGCCGTGACAAAAATCTTGCCGTCGCCGATCTTGCCGGTCTTGGCGGCCTTGACGATGGCTTCGATGCAACGCTCCAGGTCAGCGTCTTTCACCACCACCTCGACCTTCACCTTGGGCAGAAAATCGACCACGTACTCGGCGCCACGGTACAGCTCGGTGTGACCCTTCTGGCGCCCGAAACCTTTCACTTCCGTCACCGTCAGCCCCGACACGCCCACCTCGGCCAGAGCCTCGCGTACTTCTTCGAGCTTGAAGGGCTTGATGACGGCGGTGATTTGTTTCATTGCAAAGACTCCAATGCGCGGGGGTTCGGCGGCAATTTCAGCACGAAACTTCGACGTGATCGGGTAGCGCCAGTCGCGCCCGAAGGCGCGGTGCGTGATGCGAATGCCCACCGGTGACTGGCGGCGCTTGTATTCATTGGTCTTGATCAACCAAGTCACGCGCTCCACCACCTTGCGCTCAAAGCCCGCCGCGATGATCTCTTCAGCGCCCTGGTCAGCCTCCATGTAGTGCTGCAAGATGGCATCGAGCACCTCGTAGGGCGGCAGGCTGTCCTGGTCGGTCTGGTCCGGCCGCAACTCGGCCGATGGCGCACGGGTGAGGATGCGCTGCGGAATGATGGGCCCGCGCGTGCCATCGGCGCGCAAGGTGGGCTGGCGGTTTTGCCACTCGCACAACCGGTACACCAGCGTCTTGGCCACATCCTTGATCACCGCAAAGCCGCCGGCCATGTCGCCATACAGCGTGCAGTAGCCGGTGGCCATCTCGCTCTTGTTGCCGGTGGTCAACACGATGGCGCCATGCTTGTTCGACAGCGCCATGAGCAAGGTGCCGCGGATTCGGGCCTGGATGTTTTCTTCCGTGGCGTCTTCGGGCAGACCCTTGAAGTCGGCGCTCAGTGCATTGCGAAAGGCCTCGAACATGGGGTGGATGGCGATCTCGTCATAGCGCACGCCCAGGCGCTGCGCCATGTCGCGCGCATCGACCCATGAGATCTCAGCCGTGTAGGGCGACGGCATCATCACCGCGCGCACCCGCTGCGCACCCAGTGCCTGCACCGCGATGGCCAGCACCAAGGCGGAATCGACGCCGCCCGACAAACCGATGATGGCGCCGGCAAAGCCGTTCTTGCCGATGTAGTCGCGCACGCCGGTCACCAAAGCGGCCCAGACCTGGGCCTCCAATTCGGGCACCGCCGCGACGCTGCCGCTGACCCTCCCTTGCGAGTTAATCTCAAACGTTAACAAGGCTTCTTCGAAGCTCGCCGCCCGCGCGCAGAGGGCGCCGGTGGCGTCGAGCACGAACGATGCGCCGTCGAACACCACTTCGTCCTGCCCGCCCACCAGGTGGGCATAGATCAGCGCGCAACCCGCGGCGCGGGCGCGCTCGGCCATGCGGGTCTCGCGCTCGCCGGCCTTGTCTATGTGGTACGGCGACGCATTGATCACGCACAGCACCTGGGCGCCCGCGGCCTTGGCGGCCTGGGCCGGTTCGTCGAACCAGGCGTCTTCGCAGATCAACAGTCCAACACTCACGCCTTGCACTGCAAAAACCACGGCGCCCTGCCCGCCGTCGCGCCCGCTGGCAAAGTAGCGCCGCTCATCAAAGACCTGGTAGTTCGGTAACTCACGCTTGCAGTAGGTGTGCAGCACGCGCCCGTCAGCCAGAACCGACGCCGCATTGAAGCGCAGTGGCACGCTGTGCGATTTGGAGCGCACATCGCCCTGCTCGCCAAATTGGTGCGGATGGCCCACCACCACATGAAGGCCTTCAAACTCGCCCAGCTCCTGCGCCAGTCTTTGCAAGGTCGCAGCACTCTCGCGCATGAACGCCGGGCGCAGCAGCAAGTCTTCAGGCGGGTAGCCGGTGAGCGCCAGTTCGGGCGTCACCAACAGCGCCGCACCGCCGGCATGCGCCGCCTGGGCCGCGGCCACAATGCGCCGGGCATTGCCGGCCAGGTCTCCCACCACGGGGTTGAGTTGAGCGATGGCGACCTGGATCGTCGGCAACTGAGGCATGGGCGGGTGTGAATGGATTCAAAGAATTATGTCATTCGGGTATTGACTGATGCGTCGCAGATCGACGCTGCAGCGTGGAACGAGTTGCTGGCCCTGCAACCCGAGCCGACCTTGTTCATGCGCCATGAATACCTGGCTGCGCTTGTGCACACGGGGTGCGCCTGCGCCGAAACCGGCTGGGCGCCCAGCTTCGTCACCGTCTGGCAAGGTGACCGCCTACGCGCTGCCTGCGCAGCCTGGGTCAAGACCCACTCTTACGGCGAGTACGTGTTCGATTGGGCCTGGGCCGAGGCCTACCAACGCCACGGCTTGCGCTACTACCCCAAGTTGCTGGTCGCGGTGCCGTTCACACCCGTTCCGGGCACGCGACTGATGGCCGTGGATGCATCAGCGCGCAGCGCGCTCATCGAGGCTGTGCGCAGCGTGGCGCAACAGGCCGGGCTGTCATCCATCCACGCGCTGTTTGCGCCGGCGCAGGAGGCCCAGGTCACGCAGTCACAGGGTTGGCTGCAACGCCAGACGGTTCAATTCCATTGGCAAAACCGCGCGCCGCAACCCTACGTCGACTTTGCTGACTTCCTGGCCGCCATGAGCCGCGACAAGCGCAAGAAGATCAGCCAGGAACGCCGCCGTGTGGCCGAAGCCGGCGTCAGCTTCACGGTGCTGCAGGGCAAACAGATCGCTGAACAGGACTGGGCCTTCTTTCACGCCTGCTACACCCTCACCTACCGCGCGCACGGCTCGCACCCTTACCTGAACCTGGCTTTTTTTCGGGAGATGCAGCGCACGATGCCCGAACATTGGCTGATGTTCGTCGCCCATCGCAGCGGCGAGCCCGTGGCCGTTTCGCTGCTGGCCATCGACCCGCAGCGCCGCGTGGCCTACGGCCGCTACTGGGGCTGCACCGAGCCGATCGCGTTGCTCCATTTCGAAGCCTGCTACTACCAGCCCTTGCAGTGGTGCATCGCCAACGGCTACCAGCAATTCGAAGGCGGCGCGCAAGGCGAACACAAGCTCGCCCGCGGCTTGATGCCAGCAGTGAGCCACTCAACGCATTGGCTGCAGCACCCCGGCTTTTATGACGCCGTGGCGCGCCACCTCGAACGCGAAGGCCCGGGCATGCAAAGCTATGTCGACGAGCTGCGCGAGCACAGCCCGTTCAAGGCCTGAGCCGGCGCGCACAGCGCGCGTTCAAGCCTTCTTCTTCTTCAGCCAGTTGGCCATGCCGGTAGAGACTTCCCGGCGCGCCGCTTCGGCATCTTCCCAGCCTTTGACCTTGACCCACTTGCCGGGCTCCAGGTCTTTGTAATGCTCGAAAAAGTGCTGGATGGTTTTCAAGCGCATCGGGTTCAGGTGTTCGGGCTGCTGCCACTGCGAGTAGATCGACAAGATCTTGTCGATGGGCACTGCCAGCAGCTTGTTGTCACCACCGGCTTCGTCTTCCATCATCAACACACCGATCGCCCGGCAGGTGACCACCACGCCGGGAATCAGCGGCACCGGTGTCATCACCAGCACATCCACCGGGTCGCCATCGTCAGCCAGGGTCTGCGGGATGTAGCCGTAGTTGCACGGATAGTGCATCGACGTGCCCATGAAGCGGTCAACAAACAGCGCCCCCGTTTCTTCGTCAACCTCGTACTTGATCGGGTCGGCGTTCATGGGGATCTCGATGATCACGTTGAACTCGTTGGGCGCATTCAGGCCCGGGGTCACGTTGTGCAGGCTCATAGGGTGCTCGCGGCATTGCGGGGAAACCCGCATTCTAGGAGCGGGCCTTGCCACGGCCTGACGGCACGGCAACAAGGCTGGAAAACACCATGCGGGCGTGCAAGGGCCATCCCTTAGCATCGCGCGCGCCATCCGCCCCGGCGGTGAGCCATTGCAAGACAGCTTGCTGCAAGTCCAAACCATTCGGGCGTTCACCATCCATCGAGCCAAGAAGAGGAAGGAATTACCTTGATCAACACCACCACGGCGCTATACATCGCCCTGGCCTGCGGCCTGGCCGCAGTGCTATACGGGTTCGTCCAGCGCAGCTGGATCCTGAGCCAGGACGCCGGCAATGCGCGCATGCAGGAAATTGCCGGCGCCGTGCAGCAAGGCGCAGCGGCCTACCTGGCGCGACAGTACAAAACCATCGCCATCGTCGGCGTGGTGCTGGCCATTCTTATTGCTGTCTTCCTCGACGGCACCTCCGCCGCCGGCTTCGTGCTGGGCGCATTCCTGTCCGGGGCCTGCGGCTTCATTGGCATGAACGTGTCGGTGCGCGCCAACGTGCGCACCGCGCAAGCCGCCACCAAGGGCATCGGCCCGGCGCTCGATGTGGCCTTCAAGGGCGGCGCCATCACCGGCATGCTGGTGGTGGGCCTGGGCCTGCTGGGCGTGGGCATCTTCTTTCTGTTCATCACCGGCAACGGCAACATGACGCCCAACAAGAGCCTGGCCACGGTGCTCAAGCCGATGCTGGGCCTGGCCTTCGGCGCGTCGCTCATTTCAATCTTCGCGCGCCTGGGCGGCGGCATCTTCACCAAGGGCGCCGATGTGGGCGCCGACCTGGTGGGCAAGGTCGAAGCCGGCATCCCAGAAGACGACCCGCGCAACCCGGCCGTGATTGCCGACAACGTGGGCGACAACGTCGGCGACTGCGCCGGCATGGCTGCCGACCTGTTCGAAACCTACGCCGTCACGCTCATCGCCACCATGGCGCTGGGCGCGCTGGTGGTGGCCGCGGCGCCGATGCAAGCCGTTGTTTACCCGATGCTGTTGGCGGGCGTGTCGATCATCGCTTCGATCATCGGTTGCGGCTTCGTCAAGGCCAGCCCGGGCATGAAGAACGTGATGCCGGCCTTGTACAAAGGCCTGGCCGTTGCGGGCATCTTGTCGTTCATCGCGTTCATCTTCGTCACCATGTACGCGATGCCGAATGACGCTTTGGGCCCCAACACCCAGTGGCGCTTGATCGGCGCTTCCGCAGTGGGCTTGATCCTCACGGCCGCCATGGTCTGGATCACCGAGTTCTACACCGGCACGCAGTATTCGCCGGTGCAGCACATCGCCCAGGCCTCGACCACCGGGCACGGCACCAACATCATTGCCGGCCTGGGCGTGTCGATGCGCTCCACCGCCTGGCCGGTGCTGTTTGTGTGCGCAGCCATCCTGTGTGCCTACCAGCTCGCTGGCTTGTACGGCATTGCGATCGCTGCCACTGCCATGTTGAGCATGGCCGGCATCGTGGTCGCGCTGGACGCCTACGGCCCGATCACCGACAACGCCGGCGGCATTGCCGAAATGGCCGAGTTACCCAAGAGCGTGCGCGACGTGACCGACCCGCTCGACGCCGTGGGCAACACCACCAAGGCCGTGACCAAGGGCTACGCCATCGGCTCGGCCGGCCTGGCCGCGCTGGTGCTGTTCGCTGATTACACGCACTCGCTTGAAGGCCGCGGCATGAGCGTGGCGTTCGACTTGAGCGACCCGAAGGTGATCGTCGGCCTGTTCATCGGCGGCCTCATTCCCTACCTGTTCGGTGCCATGGCGATGGAAGCCGTGGGCCGCGCCGCGGGCTCGGTGGTGGTGGAAGTTCGCCGCCAGTTCCAAGATGGCCAGATCATGGCCGGCAAGCGCAAGCCCGACTACAGCGCGGCGGTGGACATGCTGACCACCGCGGCCATCAAAGAGATGATCGTGCCGTCGCTGTTGCCGGTGGTTGTGCCCATCGTGGTGGGCCTGCTGCTCGGGCCGGCCGCATTGGGCGGCCTGCTGATGGGCACCATCGTCACCGGCCTGTTCGTCGCCATCTCCATGTGCACTGGCGGCGGCGCCTGGGACAACGCCAAGAAGTACATTGAAGACGGCCACCATGGTGGCAAGGGCAGCGAAGCACACAAGGCGGCCGTGACGGGTGACACCGTGGGCGACCCGTACAAAGACACCGCCGGCCCGGCCATCAACCCGCTGATCAAGATCATCAACATCGTCGCCCTGCTCATCGTGCCGCTGCTGCCCATCAGCGGTGGCGGCAAGGCCGTCACGCATGCCGCCGCGCCAGCGCCAGTGGTGGCCGCGCCAGCGGCGGTGGCACCAGCCATGCCGTCCACGCCGTTGCCGGCCGCCGCGCCGAAAGCCGTGGTCACGTTCGAATCGGGCAAGGTGGCCGTCACCGCAGCCGGGCTCGACACCCTGAAGGGCTTTGCCACCGCCGCCACCGGCACCGGCAAGGTCGTGGTCAGCGGCTTTCACGATGCCGCGGGCGACAAAGCGAAGAACGCCGAATTGGCCAAGCAGCGTGCCTTTGCCGTGCGCGACGCCCTCAAGGCCGCGGGCGTGGCCGAAGACCGCATCGAGCTGAAGAAGCCAGACGAAACCAACGCCGGCACGGCTGACGAAGCGCGCCGCGTTGAGGTGACAGTGAAGTAAGTGACGTTGATGCAAGTGACGTTGAAGCAAGTGCTGCCGAGATAACGGCACGCTCGATGCCACACCTCAAGCCGGGTCGCAAGCCCGGCTTTTTCTTGTCATCAAACCGCTGGCTCAAGCCGGCACATTCGGAGCAGCATCATGATCGACACCCTGGAGCGCTGGCATGCCGTGGTGCAAAGCCGCGACCCGCAGGCCCTGGCGGCTTTGCTGGCCGACGATGTGGTGTTCCATTCGCCGGTGGTGCACACACCGCAGCGCGGCAAGGCCATCACGCTGCAATACCTGATGGGGGCGATGCAGGTGCTGAACACGGCGCACTTTCGCTACCTCAGGCAGATCGCCGGCGAGCGCGACGTGGTGCTGGAATTCATGACCGAGATCGACGGCATCGAGGTCAACGGCATCGACCTGATCCGCTGGGGTGACGACGGCCGCATCGTCGACTTCAAGGTCATGGTGCGCCCGCTCAAGGCCATTCACGCCGTGCATCAAAAGATGGCCGAGATGCTGCAGCGCCCGGGCTGAACACTGCGGCGCGACAACCTGCGAGCTGCGGCAGCAGCGACGCGCTCAGCCGAACTGGCGCGCTTGCGCCAACGTGCCCAGGCGCTGGCTGATGGCGAAGAACTCCGCCACCGTTTCTTCGATGATCTGTTGCACCGGCTTGACGGCATGGATGAGGCCGGCCGACTGCCCGGCCAGCGCCGGCGCGGCGTTCATGTCACCGCCAAAGTAAACCTGGCGGATGCCCTTGAAGGTGTCGGGCGACATCGGGCCCGCTTCATAGATGGCGCGACTGAAATCGGTCTTCAGCACCCGGATGCAGGGCGTAGCGGCCTTGTTCAACACATAGGTGCCGGTGGCATCAGCGGCGATGATGGCGCTCTTGTACGCCGCATGCGCCGGGCTTTCGGCGCTGGCCACGAAGCGCGTGCCCATTTGAATGCCTTCGGCGCCGAGCGCAAACGCCGCGGCCATGCCGCGGCCATCGACGATGCCACCGGCCGCGATCAGCGGCACCTCCACCCGTTCGCGGATGGCTTGCAGCAGCACCAGGGTGCTCACCTCTTCGGGGTTCTTGAAGCCGCCGCCTTCGGCACCCTCGACCACCAGGCCATCGATGCCGGCGTCCTGGCACTTCAGCGCCAGTTCCAACGTGGGCACGGCGTGATAGACCACGATGCCGGCCGCATGCAGCGGTGCGATGAACTTGGCCGGGCTGCCGGCCGAGGTGGTGACGAAGCGAATGCCCGAGTCGCACACGAAGCGCAGCATGGCGTCGTCCTTCAGGAAGTGAATCGGCAGGTTCACGCCGAACGGCAACCCCAGGACCACCATCTGCCAAATCTCGTCCTGGCAGGCCAGGGTCTCACCGGAAGACGTTTCGATGATGCCCAGGCCACCGGCGCGCGACACCGCGCTGGCCAGTGGCGTGCGCGCGATCCAGCCCATCGGGGCCTGCACGATGGGGTAACGGGCGCCGGTATGGGCGAGCACGCGGTTCATTGGTTTTGATGGCTGCAGTGATGACGACCGCCGCAGTGTCACCCTGGTCGGGCCACTACGCAGTCGCGCTGGCGCCACGCCTGCCCACGTAGCGCGCACCCCACAAAGCCTCTTGCCACAGCCAGCGCTGCCTTGCGCTTGGCCAGGCAGCTCTACGCCGAGCAGCGCACACGGCTACCTTCGGCACCCCATCCTGGCGTAGCCCGCACCTTGATGCACGGCCGCGCTACTTGCAAGTGAGGTTGGCCATGGCAGCTCGTTCGATCGCTTCATTGACCCTGGGCTTTGGCCTGGTGTCGATTCCCGTCAAGCTCTATTCCGCCACCGAGACGTCGAGCGCGGTCAAGTTCAACCTGCTGGCCATAGATGGCTCGCGCCTGAAGCAGCAGTACGTGTCTGAGAGAGACCAGTCGGTAGTGCAACGTGCCGACATGGTGAAGGGCTACGAGTTCGAGAAGGACCGCTTCGTGCTGTTTGCGCCCGACGAGCTGAAGACGCTTTAAGAGGCCAGCAGCCCGGCGATCGAGATCATGTCCTTCATTCCGGAGAAGTCGGTCGACCCGCTGTACTACGACAAGGCCTACCTGATCGCCCCCGACAAACGCGGCGGCAAGCCCTACGCGCTGCTCGCGCAAGCCATGCGCCAAAGTGGCCGCTGCGCGCTGGCCAAGTGGGCCTGGAAGGCCAAGCAGTACGTGGTGCAGGTGCGGCCCATTGAAGACGGCCTGGTGCTGCAGCTGCTGCTGTACGCCGACGAGGTGCGCTCGCTAAAAGACCTGAGCATCGAACCGGTGTCGGTGTCCAGCGGCGAGCTGCAGTTGGCGCTGCAACTGATCGATCAGATTTCCCAGGAGTCCTACGACCCGGCGCAATACGTCGATGAAGAGAAGAAGCGCATCCTCACGGCGATCGACGCCAAGATCGCCGGCAAGGAAGTCGTGGCCTCGGCACACGACGAAGAACCGAGCACGGCCCAGGTCATCGACTTGATGGAAGCGCTGCGTGCCAGTCTGGGCAAGAAAACGGCGGCAGCCAAACCCGTTCTCGTTGAGGCGGCCGCCGAAGTCAAGGAGCGCAAAGGTGCCAAACGCGCCGGCGCAACGAAGGCCGAAGAGAGCGCCGCGGCGCCTGCGCCGGCGCGCGCCCGCGCCAGAAAGTGACCCCGGCCAGCGCCGGCCAGCCCGACGCGTCGACGTTCACCTTGCGCCGCGTCCAGGCGATGCTGGGCTTGTCACGCGCCATCGTCTCTGCATTGATCGCCGAAGGGTTCGTCGCGCCCACGCGCGGCCAGCGCAACGAATGGCGCTTCACGTTTCAGGATCTGATGCTGCTGCGCACGGCGCATGCGCTGCGAGCGTCGAAGATCCCACCGCGCAAGATCCTGCGCTCGCTGGCCCGGCTGAAGGCCACCTTGCCGAACGAACTGCCGCTGACGGGCCTGCGCATCACCCCCATCGGCGCCGAAGTTGCCGTGCGCGACCGCAACGGCCAGTGGCAGGCCGACAACGGCCAGTTGCTGATGGACTTCGATGTGGCGCCGGTTGCCGGCAGCGTGGCCTTCCTCGATCGAGCCGCCTGCGCACCGGCCAGCCCCGATGCGGCGGCGTGGTTCGAGCGCGGCTTGGCGCTGGAAGCCACCGACCCGGCGGGCGCTGAAGCGGGCTACCTGCGCGCGCTGGCCCTCGCTCCCGATTTGACCGACGCCTACCTGAACCTCGGGGCGATGTGGAGTGAGGCTGGCCGGTTCACAGAGTTGGCCGAACTGTCCGAGCAGGCCGTGCTGCATTGCCCCGGTTCGCCGCTGGTTCAATTCAACCGTGGCGTGGCGCTCGACCATCTGGAGCAGTTGGCGCAGGCGATTGCGAGCTACGAGAAGAGCCTGGCACTCGACCCGACGCTGGCCGATGCGCACTACAACCTGGGCCGCATGCGCGAGCAACTCGGTGACGAGCGCGGCGCGTTGCGGCACTTCAGCGCGTACCGGCGCTTGCAACCATAGGGATTCACCGGCGATGGCTGTGAAGGCACCGAGCGACCCGCTCGCACGCTACTGGTCAAAGCGCGACTTCGCGCGCACCAGCGAGCCGCGTGGTGACGCCCCGGCCGCCGCGCCACCAGGCAGCGCGTTGTCGTTTGTGATCCAGAAGCATCACGCGAGCCGGCTGCACTACGACTTCAGACTAGAACTCGACGGCGTGCTGCTGTCGTGGGCGCTACCCAAGGGGCCGAGCTTCGACCCCGCCGACAAGCGGATGGCGATCCATGTCGAAGACCACCCGCTGTCGTATGGCGGCTTCGAAGGCACGATCCCAGCAAAACTGTACGGCGCGGGCACCGTCAGCGTCTGGGACAACGGCAGCTGGGAGCCCAGCGTCGACCCGCGGCAGGGGCTGAAGGACGGCAAGCTGGTGTTCGCGCTGCATGGCCACAAGCTGTGCGGACAGTGGGAACTGGTGCGCATCGCCAAGCCCGGCGACCGCCAGGAGCCCTGGCTGTTTAAGAAGCGCGACCGCTACGCCCGGCCGCACAGCGAATACGAGGTCGTCAGCGCCTTGCCAGACAGCGTCATCGCCAGGCCGTTGAAGGCAGCGAGCAACGATCCAGCCGGCCCGGTGGGTGCCGTGAAGGCGCCGATGCCAGCGACGCTGGCGCCGCAGCTCGCCAGCCTGGCCAGCGCGGCCCCCACCTCGGGCGACTGGAGCTGGGAGATCAAGCTCGATGGCTACCGTTTGATGGCGCGCATTGAAGGCGGCCAGGTGCGCCTCATCACCCGCGGCGGCCACGACTGGTCAGCCAGGATGCCCGGGCTGGTGCAGGCCCTGTTGGCGCTCGGCCTGCACAGCGCCTGGCTCGACGGCGAGATCGTGGTGCTGGGCAAGACTGGCACACCTGACTTCAACGCGCTGCAAAACGCCTTTGACCGTTCGCGCACCGAGGGCATCGTGTACTTCCTGTTCGATATGCCCTACTTCGAAGGCCACGACCTGCGCCGCGTGCCGCTGGCCGCGCGACGCCAACTGCTCAAGCAGTTTGTCGACGAGCATCCGGGCGAGCACATTCGCTTCAGCGCCGACTTCGATGCTGACGCCGCATCGATTCTCGAATCTGCCAGGCGCATGGGCCTGGAATGCGTGATTGCCAAACGCAAGGACGCGCCTTACGAATCGCGCCGCACCGAAACCTGGTTGAAGCTGAAGAACAAGCTGCAGCAAGAGTTCGTGATCGCCGGCTACAGCGATCGCTCCAGCGGCGAGGCCGAGATCGGCAGCCTGCTGTTGGCGGTGCACGACGACAGCGAGCAGCTCGAATACGTCGGCAATGTCGGCACGGGCTGGAGCGCGGCCACTGCCGCTGCGCTGAAGACGCGGCTGCAAAAGGTCGAGCTCGCCGCGTCACCCTTTGGCGCCCGGCCGTTGCACAAGCACCGCTGGGCGGTGCGCGACCCGGCCGCGCAGCATTGGGTCAAGCCACACCTGGTGGCGCAAATCGAGTTCTCCGACTGGACACCCGACAGCCAGGTGCGGCATACCAAGTTCCTGGGCTTGCGCAGCGACAAGGATGCAAAGGCCGTGCACCGCGAAAGCGCCGTCATGCCGGCGGGCCCGGCTTTGGTGACGGCGGGCAGCAACACCGTTGGCGGCATCCAGGTCTCGCACCCGCAACGCGTGATCGATGCCAGCACCAGCGTCACCAAACTTGAGCTGGTGCGCTACTACGAGTCGGTGGCCGAGTGGATGCTGCCGCATCTGAAAGGCCGGCCGTGTTCGCTGGTGCGCGGGCCCACCGGCGTGGCTGGCGAGCTGTTCTTCCAGAAGCACGTGGACGCGCTGCAGATTGCCGAGATCAAGCAGCTCGATGCCACGCTGTGGCCGGGGCACGCTGCGTTGCTAGAGGTGCCGACGAAGAAGGCGCTGATCGCAGCGGCACAGATGAACGTGATCGAGTTCCACACCTGGAATGTGCTGAGCCGCACGATCGGCCACCCAGACCGCATGGTGTTCGACCTCGACCCTGGCGAAGGTGAACGCTGGCAGCGCGTGCTGGAAGCAGCAACGCTGGTGCGCGGCATGCTGCAGGAGTTGGCGCTCGAAAGCAGGCTGAAGACCAGTGGCGGCAAGGGCCTGCATGTGGTGGTGCCGCTGGCGCCACGCAGCGACTGGGACACGGTGAAGGGCTTTGCGCAGGCCGTGGTCCAGCATCTGGCGCGCGTGGTGCCGCAGCGCTTCGTGGCCAAGAGCGGCGCCGCCAACCGCGTGGGCAGGATCTTCGTCGACTATCTGCGCAACAACCACGGCGCCACCACGGCGGCGGCGTTCTCGGTGCGGGCGCGGCCCGGTTTGGGCGTGTCGATGCCGCTGGCCTGGGAAGACATGAGCACGCTCAAGCGCGGCGACCAGTGGACGCTGCGCACCGCGCGCGAACACCTGTCGTTCCAGTGCGTTGACCCGTGGCAGGACTACTGGATCTGCAAGCAGACATTGACGGCCGGGCTCAAGGCGCTTGGAGTTTCATCAGCGCCGCCGCATAGCCGGGCGCCGTCGGCTCGTGCATGAAGTACACGTAAACGTTTTTCCATTGCGTTGCTGCAAGCCGTCTGGCCCAGGCCGCCAGTTCGGCTGGTGAGCAGTGCACCAGGCGCAGCCCCACATAGCCCCAAGCCGCAGTTTCAACCAGGGGTGGCGGTGCCTTGTCTTCGCGCTCAGCCAGGCACAACGACGCACCCGCGGAGTGCAGCAGGGCATACACATCGGCATCGAACCTGCTGTCGTGGCGGAACTCGAAGGCTGCGCCGTGGCCCTTGGGGAGCAGTTGCAGGAACGCTGTCAGGCGCGGCAGATCCTTCTTCAGGAATGGCGGCAGTTGGAACAGCACCGGCCCGCGTTTGGCGCCCAGTGCAGCCAGGTTCTTGTACAGGTAAGCCAAGGTAAGCCATCGCGGAAGCCGCGGCATCGGCCTCCAGCCGTGCACTGTGGGTGATGCGCCGCGACGCCTTGATCGAGAACCGAAACGCCGCCAGCGTTGCCTGGGCCCAGAGTTCCAGCACCGTGGCCTTGGGCATCCGGTAAAAGGTGTTGTTGATCTCCACCGTCGGCAGCCGCTGCGCGTACCACGCGAGCATGGCGTCGGGCCGGGTGTCCTCGGGACGGGCAGAAATGAAAACGGGCCAGCTCCTTATGGAAGCTAACCCGTTGATTCAATTGGTCGGGACGGCGGGATTCGAACTCGCGACCCCTTGCACCCCATGCAAGTGCGCTACCAGGCTGCGCTACGCCCCGTGAAGAGGGCGGATTATAGAGGCCTATCGCATACACCTTGGACCAGATGCTTCCAGGCCGCCGCGAAGTCCGGCGGCGGCGCGCATTCAAAGGCCAACGCTTCGCCGCTGGCCGGGTGCAGCAAGCGCAGTTGCGCGGCGTGCAGGGCCTGCCGTGCCAGGCCCAACGCCGGCGCGCCACCGTACACGGCGTCGGCCACCAGCGGGTGACCGGTGTGCGCCAGATGCACGCGGATCTGATGCGTGCGCCCGCTGTGCAAGGTGCAACGCAGCGCGGCCATGCCGCCACGTTGGGCCAGCACCTCGAAGTCGGTGCGCGCCGCGCGCCCACCGGCCAGCACCGCCATCCTGATGCGCGACACCGGGTCGCGGCCGATCGGCACTTCAACGCTGAAGCGAGCCTGTGCAAACGCGCCGTGCGCCAGCGCCAGGTATTCGCGGTGCACCTCGCGCGCGGCAATGGCGCGCGACAAGGCGGTCACCGCCGGCAGCGTCTTGCCCACCACCATCAAGCCCGAAGTGTCCTTGTCGAGCCGGTGCACGATGCCGGCGCGCGGCAAGTGCGCTGCACCTGTGTGATGTGCCAGCAGGCCATTGAGCAAGGTGCCCGACCAATTGCCCGCCGCCGGGTGCACCACCAGGCCGGCGGGTTTGTTCAGCACCAGCAGGTGTTCGTCTTCAAACACCCGGTTCAAGGCGATGGCCTCGGGCCGGAAGGCCAGGCTCTCTTCGGTGGGCACGAGTTGCAGCCGCAGCGCCTGGCCGGCGCGCAGTTTGCGCGAGGCACTGTCGGCCGGCGCGCCGTCAAGCAACACATGGCCGCGTTCGATCAGGCCTTGCAGGTGGTTGCGTGAAAATTCCGGCGCCAGGGCCACCAGCACCTTGTCCAGACGCTGGCCATGCTGCACCAGGCCGACTTCGCCTTGGCGCCATTCAAAGGCTGCTTCGGCCGGTTCGGCCTGGGCGTCGTCAAACAGCGGCTCCCTATAATCGGCGCCCTTCTCAACCCCTGGCGCCACCGGCTTGGCCGGCCCGGCATTGTTCATGACTGCATTTGGAAGTTGGCGCGTTGGCGCCGGTTGGGCAGCGCTGGTGTTGGCGCTGGTTTTGGCACTGTTTCTGGCCGGATGTGGCTCGACCCCGAAGGAGGATTTTTCCAACCAGGGCGCCGAGAAATTGTATGCAGAGGCCAAGGACGACATGAACAGCGGCGCGTGGGATCGCGCCGCGAAGACGCTTGAGAAGGTGGAGGCCCGTGCCGGCGGCAGCATCCTGGCCCAGCAGGCGCAGCTCGACCTGGCCTACTCACAGTGGCGAAGCAACGAAAAGGTGCTGGCCCTGGCCACGCTCGACCGCTTCATCAAGCTCAACCCCTCCAGCCCCGGTCTGGACTACGCGCTGTACCTGCGCGGCCTGGTCAACTTCAACGACAACCTCGGCTTCATGGGCAGCCTGGCCGGGCAGGCCCTCGCCGAACGCGACCAGCGCGCCTCGCGCGACGCCTATCAGGCCTTCAAGCAACTGATCGAGCAGTTTCCCGAGTCGCGCTACGCCAGCGATGCCAAGGTGCGCATGGACTACATCGTCAATTCACTGGCCGAGTACGAAATCCATGTGGCGCGCTACTACTACCGGCGCGGCGCCTTCGTGGCAGCGGCCAACCGGGCGCAACAGGTGTTGAGTGAATTCGAACGTTCGCCTTCGGTGCAGGAGGCGCTGCACATCATGGTGCGCAGCTACGACCGCCTGGGCCTGGAAACACTGCGCGACGACACGCGCCGCGTGCTGGACAAGAACTTCCCCAACAGCCGCTTCAGCCTCGACGGCGCAGGCAGCACCAGCAGCAGCGGCGGCGACCGGCCCTGGTGGCGCCCCTGGTAGGCGCGAGCCCGCAGCGGCCCGCTCAGTGCGCCGCTCAGTGTGCCGCTAAGTGTGCCGCTCAGTGCGCGCGGGCCAGCTCCGCCAGCCAGGCCAGCGCTTCGTCTTCATCAGACAACGGCGTCATCGGCGGTAACGCCCCAATCAGCCGGCGGCCATAGCCCATCTGGCGCAGCCGCGGGTCGCAGATCACCAACAGCCCGCGGTCGGTTTCGCTGCGGATCAACCGGCCTGCGCCCTGCTTGAGCGACACCGCGGCTTCGGCCACGAAATACTCATCGAAGGGGCTGGCGCCGCGCAGGCGGATCTGGCGCACACGGGCTTCGACCAACGGGTCGTTGGGCGGCGGGAACGGCAGCTTGTCGATCAGCACGCACTGCAGCGCGTCGCCGGGCACGTCGATGCCTTCCCAGAAACTCTGTGAACCCACCAACACGCTGGCCGGGTTGCTGCGAAAGCGCTGCAACAAGGCGCGCCGCGGCTGGCTGCCCTGCACCAGCAACTCGATCTCGCTGCCGCGTTCAAGCAGGTGCTGGCGCAGGCCTTCGGCGATCAACGGCAACGCGCGCAGCGTGGTGGTGAGCACGAACGTGCGCCCGCCCAGCACATGCGCCAGGCGCGCGGCCAACGCGCCCACCGCCCCAGGGTGCTGGGGATGATTGGGCAGCGGCATCTGCGCCGGCACCCACAGCCGGGCGTGGTGGGCATAGTCGAACGGGCTGCCCAGGCGCAAGGTGCGCGCATCACCCAGGCCGGTGCTGCGCGTGAACCAGCTCAGCTTGTCATCGTCACCCAAAGTGGCTGACGTGAAGACCCAGGCCCGTGAGGCAGCACGCAGTTGCTCGGAAAGCATCTCTGCAATGTCCAGAGGCGACTCCACCAGCCGCGCCTGCTGGGGCGACAGGTCGACCCAGCGCACGCGCCCCGGCGCGAGCTCTTGCTGGAAGGCCTCGCCCAGGGCCTGCACTTGCGCCGCGCGTTGAGCGAGCTTGGGGAAGTCCGGCGCGGCCTCGGCCACATCGGCCAGCGCGGCGGCCAGGGCGTGCGCGGCGGCGGCCAGGGTGTCGATGGCCAGCATCACCTGCCCAAGCGCGTCGTGCATCGGCCAGCGAATCTTCACCATGCCCTGCACCTCGCGCCGCTCGCCGGCGCAGGCCAGGCGCAGCTCGCGCGCGGCCAACTGCAATGCGCTGCACAGCTCGGCCCAGGGGCGCAGGCCGCGGGCATGGGCCAGGCCGGCGGCCAGCGCGTCGCGCGCCAGTTCCAACACCTGCGCCGTGCCCAGCGTCTGGCCCAGGAACTGCACGCCGGTCTCCACCAACTGGTGCGCTTCGTCGAAGATCACCGCGTCCACCGTGGGCAGCAGCTCCGCCACGCCGCTGTCGCGCAGGGCCAGATCCGCAAAGAACAGGTGATGGTTAACCACCACCACGTCGGCCGCCATGGCCTCGCGCCGCGCCTGCACCACATGGCAGGCCTTGTAGTCGGGGCACTCGGAGCCCAGGCAGTTGTCGCGCGTGGACGTGACCAGCGGGATCACCGGCGAGCGGTCGTCCAGGCCTTCGATCTCGGCCAGGTCGCCGGTGCGCGTTGCGTGCGCCCAGCTTTCCACGCGGGCCAGCGTGCGCACCGCAAAGCGGTCAGGCAGTTCGGCGCTTTCGCGTGCCCGCCTTAACCGCAGAATGCACAGGTAGCTGGCCCGGCCCTTGAGCAGCGCCAGCGTGAGGTTCAGGCCCAGGGCCTGGCGCAGGTGTGGCAGGTCGCG
This sequence comes from Burkholderiales bacterium, assembly GCA_043756905.1. Lineage (GTDB taxonomy): Bacteria > Pseudomonadota > Gammaproteobacteria > Burkholderiales > Burkholderiaceae_C > Rubrivivax. The sequence goes on from JAYUQE010000346.1 coordinate 23,839, forward strand.
CAAAAAGAGCTGATCCTGCAGGCCCTTGGTGGCGGTGCTGACCAGCGCGCGCTGCCCGCTCAGCAACAAGGGCACCAGGTACGCGAAAGTTTTGCCCACGCCGGTGCCGGCTTCGACCACCAGTGCACTGCGCTCGCCCAACGCCTGGGCCACGGCCTGCGCCATGCGCTGCTGCACGGCGCGCTGGGTGAGGTGCTCGTCGTTGCGGGCCAGGGCACCGTCGGCCGCGAAGGCGGCGGCCACCTCTTCGGCCAGCAAGGTGGCGTCGTTACTCACAGGCAACGGCAGGCGGGTGAGGGTCGGATGGTGGCCAGGGCAAGGGTTCAGGCCGGCTCGGGCGGCTCCAGGCTGTCCTCGAGGCGGGAGATTTCGTCACGCAGGCCCAGGCGGCGCTTCTTCAGGCGGCGCAGGGTGAGGTCGTCATCGGGGGTGCGGACTTCGTGGCGGTCGATGAGGTCGTCCAGGTCGGCATGTTCCATGCGCAACTCGATCAAACGCCGATGCGGGAAATGCAGGTTTTCTTCCATCCATTCAGCCCTTCAAAGCAGAGGCCGCAGTTTATATTCGCTCACCATGGCCACCCCCGCTCAAGCCTTTCGCCTGTCTGCTGCGACCGGCATACACCGCGGCGACCGAGCCTACCAGCAAGACCAGGTTTGCGTCCTCATGCACGAGCGCGTGCCCGGCTGCGCGCTGGGCGTGGTGGCCGACGGCATGGGCGGCAAGAGCGGCGGGCGCAAGGCGGCCGACCAGGTGATGCTCACGGCGCAGCAACTGTTCGAGCGCTATGTGCCGGCCAGCGACGAAGCCGCGCAGATCCTGCGCCTGCTGGTGACCGAATCGCACCTCATGATCAAGCTGACGGCCATCACCGCCGAAGAAGAACCCCACAGCACGCTGGCCGCCTTTCTGATCAACCCCGACCTGAGCTGCCAGGTCGTGCATGCCGGCGATTCGCGCGTGTACCACTACCGCGGTGCGCAGATGCTCGCCCGCACCACCGACCACTCCTACGTGCAGCGCCTCATCAATGAAGGCAAGCTCAACGAGGAAGAGGCCAACACGCACCCGCAGAGCAACCTGCTCACCGGCTGCCTGGGCACGCACCAGGATCCGCCGGTGACTCTGATGGCCGCGCAACTTGAGCATGGCGACACCGTCATGGCCTGCAGCGACGGCCTGTGGCACTACTTCACGCCCAAGGAAATCGGCGCCATCGTCGAGGCCCTGCCGCCGCGCGAGGCCAGCGAGATGTTGATCAACAAGGCGCGCCAACGCGCCCGCGGTGGCGGCGACAACCTGTCGCTGGCGCTGGTGCGCATCGACGCGCTGCGCTGACCCGCCCGCGCCGGGCGGCCGGCCCCGCAACGCCAGCGGTCAAGTCAAGCCCGTATCCACTTCACGCCGCTGCAAAGCCAGGTATTCGCTGGATTGCATTTCACGCAGGCGCGACGCCGTGCGCGGGAACTCGTGCGACAAGGGGCCTTCAGGGTAAAGGTCTTGTGGCTCCACCTCGGCGCTCACGATGAGCTTGACGCGCCGGTCATACAGCACATCCACCAGCCAGGTGAAGCGGCGCGCCTCGCTGGCGTGGCGCACGCTCATCTGCGGCACGCCGGAAAGCAGCACGGTGTGGAACTGCGTGGCCAGTTCCAGGTAGTCGTTCTGCGAGCGCGGGCCGCCGCACAGTTGGCTGAAGTCGAACCACACCACGCCGCCGGCGCGGCGCCGTGAATGCAGTTCGCGGTGCTCGATGTGCAGCAGCGGGTCTTCGTCGCGCGCCTCGGCCAGCTCCTCGAAGGCAGCTTGCATCTGCGTATCGGCCGCCACGCCCAGGGGAGTGTGATAGGTCTTGATGTGCGACAGCGTGTTTTGGCGATAGTCCTGGCCGCCGTCGACGTTGATGATTTCGAGGTGGTCCTTCAGCAACGCGATGGCCGGCAGGATGCGTTCGCGGTGCAGGCCATGGGGGTACAGCGCGTCGGGGTGGAAGTTGCTGGTGGCCACCAGGCTGACGCGGTTGGCAAACAGCGCACTCAACAGGCGGTGCAGGATCATCGCGTCGGTCACGTCGGCGATGTGGAACTCATCGAAGCAGATCAGCCGGTAGCGCCGCGCCACGCGCTTGCCCAGCTCATCGAGCGGGTCGGCCGTGCCCTTGAGTTCCTGCAGCTCGCGGTGCACCTCGCGCATGAATTCGTGGAAGTGCAGCCGCACCTTGCGCTTCAGCGGCAGGGCCTGGAAGAACGCATCCATCAGGAAGCTCTTGCCGCGGCCCACGCCGCCATGCATGTACACGCCGCGCGGTATCGGCGGGCGGCTGATCAGTTTAGTTAAGGCATTGCCGCGCCGAGCCTTGTAGTCGGCCCACTCGCGCTCGCAGCGTTCCAGGGAATGCACCGCGGCCAACTGAGCCGGGTCGCTGTGGTAGCCACGCTGTTCGAGCGTGGCCTCGTAGAGTTGCCGAACCCCCGCCATGGGGTCAGAAGTTCAGCGTGCGCTTGTCCACCGCCAGGGCAGCTTCCTTCGTGGCTTCGCTCAGCGAAGGGTGGGCATGGCAAATGCGCGCCAGGTCTTCGCTGCTGGCCTTGAATGCCATCGCCACCACGGCCTCGGCGATGAGTTCGCTGGCCTGCGGGCCAACAATGTGCACACCCAGAATTTCATCCGTCGCGGCATCGGCCAGCATCTTCACCATGCCGGTGGTGTCGCCCAGCGCGCGCGCGCGGCCGTTGGCCAGGAACGGGAAGGTGCCCGCCTTGTAGGCCCGGCCCGCGGCCTTGAGCTGCTGTTCGGTCTGGCCGACCCAGGCAATTTCCGGGCTGGTGTAGATGACCCAGGGCACGGTGTTGAAGTCGACATGACCATGCTGGCCGGCGATGCGCTCGGCCACCGCCACGCCTTCTTCCTCGGCCTTGTGCGCCAGCATGGGGCCACGCACAACATCGCCCACCGCCCACACACCGGGAAGGCTGGTGCGGCAATCGTCGTCGACCGCGATGGCGCCGCGCTCGTCGAGCACCAGCCCCACGGCCTGTGCGTTCAGCCCCTGCGTATGCGGCACGCGGCCGATGCTGACGATGAGCTTGTCCACCACCAGCGTCTGCGCTTCGCCCTTGGCGTTGGCAAAGGCCACGCTCACACCCTTCTTGCTGGTCTTGATCTCGCCGACTGTCACGCCGAGTTCGATCTTCAGCCCCTGTTTGGTGAAAGCTTTGTGCGCTTCCTTGGCGATCTGTTCATCCACCGCGCCCAGGAAGCTGGGCAAGGCTTCGAGCACGGTGACCTCGGCGCCAAGACGGCGCCACACCGAGCCCATTTCAAGGCCGATAACGCCCGAGCCGATCAGCCCCAGTTTTTTGGGCACGCTGCCCAGGCGCAAGGCGCCATCGTTGCTGAGCACCTGGTCTTCATCGAACGGCGTGCCGGGCAGCGCGCGCGCGCTGGAGCCGGTGGCCACGACGATCTGTTTGCCCTGCAAGACCTGCTCGCCAACGTTGATCTCGTAGCCCCCTTCCAGCGCGCGCGCAAAGGCACCGCGGCCGTGAAAGAAGCTGACCTTGTTCTTCTTGAAGAGGTAGAGGATGCCGTCGTTGTTCTGCTTCACCACCGCATCCTTGCGCGCCACCATCTTGCCCACATCCATGCTCAAGTCCTTCAAGCCAATGCCATGCACGGCGAAGTGCTTGCCGGCCTGTTCATAGTGCTCGCTCGACTGCAGCAGCGCCTTGCTCGGAATGCAGCCCACGTTGGTGCAGGTGCCACCGGGTGCGGGGCCGCCTAGGCTGTTCTTCCACTCGTCGATGCAGGCGACGTTGAAGCCAAGCTGCGCGGCGCGGATGGCGGCGATGTAGCCGCCGGGGCCGGCGCCGATGACGATCACGTCAAACGTTAAGGTGCTCATGACGCCAGGCCTCAGATGTCAAACAACAACCGCGCCGGGTCTTCCAGCGCTTCCTTCATGGCCACCAGGCCGAGCACGGCTTCGCGCCCGTCGATCACGCGGTGGTCATAGCTCATGGC
>JAYUQE010000347.1:0-3540 GCA_043756905.1 Burkholderiales bacterium
CTTCGGCCGCACCTTGAAGCCCAACAACAGCACCGGCACCGACCATGCCTGGGGCAACCACCACCTGGTGCTGGGCGGCGCGGTGCGCGGCGGCGCCACATATGGCCGCTTCCCTGAGCTGGCGCTGGGCGGGCCCGACGATGTGGGCCAGGACAGTTGGGAACTGCACGGGCGCTGGATCCCCAGCACCTCGGTCGACCAGTACGCCGCCACGCTGCTGCGCTGGTTCGGCAGTAGCGAGGCACAGCTCGATGCGGTGCTGCCCAACCTGGTGAACTTCGGCGCCAACCGCGGCCTGGGTTTCGTGTAAACGGGTGCGAACTGGCGTGTGGGCCGGCCCGTTCACGGGTGATGCCAGCCTTGTTACATTGGCTGCCGCACGCAGAGCCGCACTCGCAGACACCACCATGGCCACAGAGATAACCCTTCCCGCAGCACCCCGTGGCCGCACCGCAAACGCCCGCACCGCAGGGCTGACCGCGTTGGCCCTGGCCAGCGTGCTCACTGCCTGCGGCGGTGGTGGTGGTGGCGCACCGGCCACAGGCAACGGCGAGCCTGTCAGCACCAGCCCTTCACCTTCAAATTCACCTACACCTTTACCGTCACCTACACCCGCGCCCGCGCCATCACCGACGCCATCACCGTCGCCATCACCGTCGCCTTCACCGTCCCCCTCACCCGCCCCGGCGCCCTCAACACCCGGCATCACGGTGGCCGATGCCGCGCGCCTGGCCCACCAAGCCAGCTTCGGCCCCAACGAAGCGCTGCTGGGCGACATTCGCAACCAAGGCGCGGCAGGGTGGGTCAGCGCGCAGATGCAATTGGCCAGCTCGCGCTACACGCTGGGCGGTGGCGATGCGGTACACAAGGCCACCCAGAGCACAACCTTCTGCGAGCTGCCGGCCAATGCCACGGCAGACTGCTGGCGCGACTGGAACTCCACCACACCCCTGGTTTGGGATTTCTATCGCAATGCCACCCAACAGCCTGACCAGTTGCGCCAGCGCGTGGCATTCGCCTTGCAGCAGATCCTGGTCATCAACAACAACGAGGTGACCGGCACCTACGGCTTTCGCAACTACTACAACAACCTGCTGGGGCAGGCCTTTGGCAACTACCGCCAGGTATTGAAGACGGTGAGCTTGTCGCCGCTGATGGGCGAGTTCTTGAACAACGTGAACAACCACAAGGCCGCGCCGAACGAGAACTACTCACGCGAGCTGCTGCAGCTGTTCGCCCTGGGCACATGCATGTTGAATGCCGACGGCAGCCTGGGCGGCGGCCTCAATGGCGGAACCTGTACGCCCACCTACAACAACGACAACGTGCGCGCTTACGCCTATGCGCTAACGGGCTGGACCTACCCGGCCGGTGGCGCCACGTCGTACGGCTGCTGGCCCGCTGGTGCGAACTGCCGCTACTTTGGCGGCGACATGGCCGCATTGCCGGCCTTTCACGACACGGCCGCGCGCCAGCTCCTTTCAAACGTTAGCGTACCGGCCAACAGCACGCCAGCGCAGGCGCTGGAGCTGGTGCTCGACAGCCTCATGCTGCACCCCAACATGGCGCCCTTCGTGGGCAAGCAGTTGATCCAGCATCTGGTCAGCGCCAACCCGTCACCCGCCTACGTGCAGCGCGTGGCCAGCGCCTTCGCCAGCGGCCGTTTCAGCGCCGCAGGTTTGAGTTTTGGCGCTGGCCTGCGCGGCGACCTGGCCGCCACCGTGGCCGCCGTGTTGCTCGACAGCGAAGCGCGCAGTGCCGCGCCCGCAGCCAGCGCCGGCAAGCTGCGCGAGCCGGTGTTGTTCATCACCGGCGTGCTGCGCGCACTGAACGGCAGCACTGACGGCGATGCGTTGGGCTGGTGGTGGGGCGAGGTTATGCACCAGCACGTGTTCAGGCCGCCCTCGGTATTCAACTTCTATCCGCCCGATTACCCGGTGGCGGGCACGGCACTTGTAGGCCCGAGCTTTGGCATTCACAACAGCGCCACAGCGCTGGAACGTTTGAACTTTCTCACGTACATGCTGATGTGGAACGGCAGCGAGCCGGCCAGCAGCGTGCCCGGCGCAGTGGGTACACGGGCCAACCTGGCGGCCTTTGCCGCCGATGCGGCTGATGCCGCCAAGCTGGTTGACCGCCTGGCCGTGCTGGCCACCGGCGCACCGCTGCCCGGCGCGGCGCGCAGTACCGTGGTGAATGCGGTGCAAGCCGTCAGCAGCGCCAACGGCGGTGATTGGGCCAACGAACGAGTACGGCAGGCGGCGTACCTGGTGTTCGCGTCGCCCCAGTACCAAGTGCAACGGTAATGAGCATGGCCATCCCGCACCTCAATGCTGGCCGCCGCCACTGGCTACAGGCCACCGGCCTGGGCGCCGTCTCGCTGCTCGGCGCGGCCGGCCTGGGCAACCTGGCCCTGCCGGGGCGGCGCGCCCATGCCGCCGACTACAAGGCTCTGGTGTGCATCTTTCTGTACGGCGGCAACGACGGCAACAACACCGTCGTGCCCACCGACGCCGCACGCTACAACCAATACGCCGCCGTGCGCCAGGGCCTGGCATTGCCACTGTCCAGCCTGGTGCCGCTGGGCGGCGCCAACTTCGGTATGCACCCGGCACTGGCCGCGCTGCAACCCGCTTGGGCCAGCGGCAAGTTGGCGCCGGTGTTCAATGTCGGCCCGCTGGTGGCACCGTTGACCAAAGCCCAGTACCGTGCGGCCGTGGCCCATTCGAGCCTGATCCCCGACAGCCTGTTTTCTCATTCCGATCAGCAGACCCTGTGGGAAACCGGCACCACGAGTTCTTTCACGCGCACCGGCTGGGGTGGCCGCGCGGCGCAGGTGCTGGGCACCGTGAACCCGGTTATTTCGGTGGGCGGCAACGGCCGCTTTGGCGTGGCCGCGCTGAATGGCCCCCTGGTGTTGCCAGGCCCGGGTTCCACCTTCGGCACTTATGAGCTGGGCTCTGAGGACTGGCGGCTGAACAACCCGGTCACGGTGGCGCGTGCCAGCGCGCTGCGCGCCTTGTACGAGTTGCCGCAAGAAGGCCCCCTTGCACAAGCCATGGCCGACCAGCAGCGCAGCGCGTTCGCCGTGTCAGAGCGCCTGCGCAGCGTGGTCAGCGTGCAGCCCGGCGAGCCCGGCGCCGTGGCCGGCATCGACGCCGCCTTTGCGTGGCTCACCAGTGCCGGCAAGATCAGCACGCCACTGGCGCAGCAGCTTTATCAAGTGGCCAAATTGATTGCCGCCAACGCCACCGTGCAGGGCAGCCGCCAGTTGTTCTTTGCCCAGCTTGGCGGCTTCGATTTGCATGGCGACCAGGCCATGAGCAGTGATGCCACCCAAGGCCAGCATGCCCGGCTGCTGCAGCAAATGGGCGATGCGCTGGCCGCGTTCAACAACGCCATGACGAACCTGGGCCTGGCGCAGGCTGTTACCGCGTTCACCCAAAGCGACTTCGGCCGCACCTTGAAGCCCAACAACAGCACCGGCACCGACCATGCCTGGGGCAACCACCACCTGGTGCTGGGCGGCGCGGTGCGCGG
>JAYUQE010000348.1:0-3524 GCA_043756905.1 Burkholderiales bacterium
TTCTTTCTGCTCGGCCTCGACCTCGGACAAGCGCACCGGCCCGCGCGATTCGAGGTCTTCGCGCAGCGTCTCGGCCGCGCGCGAGCTCATGTTCTTGAAGATCTTCTCGCGCAGCTCCGGCGTGGCGCCCTTCAGCGCGATCACCAGCGAATCGGACTGCACTTCCTTGAGCAGCGACTGGAAGCCCTTGTCGTCGAGCTTGTTCAGGTCGTCGAAGGTGAACATGTTGTCCATGATCTTTTGCGCCAGGTCGGTGTCGGCCTCGCGGATGAAATCCAGCACCGCGGTTTCCATCGTGCCGCCGAGCATGTTGATGATCTCGGCCGCCGGTTTGGCGCCGCCCAGCTTGGCGGTTTTCATGCGTTCGCCGCCGGCCAGCACGCGGCTGAGCACGTCGTTCAAGTCCTTCATGGCCGAGGGCTGGATGCCGTCGAGCGTGGCCACGCGCACCATCACTTCGTTGCGCTGGCGCTCGGTGAACAGCTTGAGCACTTCCGAGGCCTGGTCGAATTCCAGGTGCACCAGGGTGGCGGCCACGATCTGCGGGTGTTCATTGCGCAGCAGCTCGGCCACCGAGCCCGCGTCCATCCACTTCAGGCTTTCGATGCCGCTCACATCGGCGCCTTGCAAGATGCGGTCGATCAGCAAATTGGCCTTGTCCTCACCCAGCGCGCGGCGCAGCACGGCCTTCACATATTCGTCGGTGTCGGGCACCAGCATGCTTTGCGCACCAGACTGCGCACCAAACCTGTCAAGCACCTCGTCCACGCGCTCGTTGGTGATGGCCTTCATGCGCGCGATCGTCTCGCCCAGGCTCTGCACTTCCTTGGGGCTAAGGTGCTTGAAGACCTCGCTGGCCTGTTCTTCACCCAGCGACATCAGCAAGATCGCAGCGTCTTCCAGGCCCTTGTCGTCCATGCTCATTGGGAAACCTTCGTGCTGCGCACTGCGGTGCGAGCCCCTTCGGGCGGCCGGGCGGGGCTCATCAGACCGCCTTCTCTTCCCCGTTCACCCAACCACGCATGATTTGCGCCACAGCGGCCGGGTTGTCCTTGGCCAGGGTGCGGGCGTGTTCGAGGTTCACATTCGGGCCCGGCGGCGGCAGGGCGGCGGTGGCGGCGGCACCCTTGGCGTCAGCCTCGTCGCCCACGGTGGCATCGAGCGTGCCACCCAGCGCGGGCGCGCTGGGCGGGGGTGCGGGCGGCAGCATGGTGTCCAGTGCCGGGCGCACCATGCGCGCCAGCACGCCCCAGGCCAGCAAGGCCAACAGCAGCGGCACGGCGGCGGCGCGCAGCAGATCCAGCACCCAGGGCTGCTGCCACACGGGCTGGGGTTCGATCTTCGGCGCCACCTCGGGCTTGAAGGCGAAGTTCACCACCCGCACCGAGTCGCCGCGCTCCTTGTTGAAGCCCAGGCTTTGCTGCACCAATGAGGTGAGCTTTTCCAGTTCCTCGGCACTCAATGGCGTGCTCACCGTCTTGCCCTTGGGGTCGACGCTGCTACGGTGGTTGAGCAAGACCGCTGCATTCAGGCGTTTGATGTTGCCGGTGGCGTTGCGCACCACCTTCACGGTCTTGTCGACCTCGTAATTGGTCACCGCGTCGCGTCGAGCATTGGGGTTGCCGCCGGCTCCCCCTGCACCATTCCCGCCTGGCGCGCCTTGCAGCGGCTGGGCCGCGCCGCTCCGCGGGGCCGTGGCCCCCACGGGCGGCTGGTTGGTGGCCGCGCCCGGCACGCCGGCCGGGCCGCTGCCGCTGGCGGTGTTGGCGTCACTGGTCTGGCGGCTGCGCACCGCGGCGGCGGCGTCGGTCTGGTTGGGCTTGAACTCTTCGCTGGTTTGTTCGCTTTGCGAAAAGTCGATCTCGGCGGTGACGTTGGCGCGCAGGTTGTCGCGCCCGACCACGGGTTCAAGAATGTCCATCACGCGCTTGAGGTACATGGCCTCGACATTGCGCAGGTACTGCAGTTGCTGCGTGTCCAGGCCGCCGGCGCCGGCCGATTCATCATTGCCGCTGAGCAAGGCGCCCTGGCCGTCGATGATCGACACCGCCTTGTGGTGCAGCTCGGGCACGCTGCTGGAAACCAGATGCACGATGCCCGCCAATTGCACGCGTTCCAGCGTGCGCCCGGGGTGCAGGTTCAACAACACCGATGCCGAGGGTTTCTGTTGTTCCCGAAAAAAGCCGTTCTGGTTGGGCAGCGACAGGTGCACGCGCGCGCCGGCTACAGCTTGAAGTGAGGCAATCGAGCGCGCCAGCTCACCTTCGAGCGCGCGCTGGAAGGTGGCGCGCTCCTGGAACTGGGTCTGCCCGAAGCGGGCGTTGTCCATCAACTCGAAACCGGCCGCGCCGCCGTTCGTGCCGCCACGCGGCAGCCCGGCCGAGGCCAGCTTCAGGCGCACCTCATGCACCTGCGCAGCGGGCACCAGGATGGCGCCGCCGCCTTCGGCAATGCGGTAGGGGATGTTTGATTGCGCCAGTTGCGCCACCACGGCGCCGCCGTCCTTGTCGCTCAGGCCGGCGAACAGCACCTTGTAGTCGCCACGGCTGCCGTTGCTGAACAAGGCCACGCCAATGGCCACCAGCACGGCCAGGCCCACGCCCAGGCTGAGCAGGCTGCGCAGCGGCATGGTGGTGAAGCGCTCGCGCCAGTTGCCCGTGGTCACGGGCGAGGGCGGTGCGTTCGGGCGGGAAGCGGTCAGCGCGTTATCCATCGTGGTGTCGAACTTGGCGGCCGCGCGCTGCGGGCCTACAGGGGAAGTGAAGGGGGACGTGACAGGGGAGTGCGGCGCATTGTTTGGCAGCGTCGCGCCGCGCAGGCCTGTAAGTAGCCGCGCAAAGGCGCGCTTGTTTACACCACCGCGTGCAGGCTGCGCACCTACAGTGCGTTCGTGCACAAAAGGTGGCTGCCATGGACATGAAACTCAAAGCGTTCGACTTTGCCCAGGCCGTGGCTCGGGCCGGGCTGCGCCCCGATGGCACGCCGCTGTCAAAGCCCGCCGCGGTGCAACCCGCCGCCGCGGGGGCCAGCTTTCAAAGCGCCATGACACAGGCGCTGCACTCGGTGAGCCAGAGCCAGAAGGAGGCCACCACCTTGCAGCGCGAATTGCAACTGGACAACCCGAACGTCAGCCTGGAGCAGACCATGATCGCGATGCAGAAGTCGCAGATCGGCTTTCAGGCCACGCTGGCCGTTCGCAACCGCTTGGTGCAGGCCTACTCTGAAATCATGAGCATGCAGGTTTGATCCTGCGTGGTGGCGGTCTCAGCAGTGCAGGTACTCGCGCCAGCCGCCCTGTGGCGCGCAAATGCTGGCCCGGCCCAGCGGCGTGGGCGCCACTTGCAAGGGTGGCGCTTGCGCGGCCTGCAACAGCAGGGGGCTGGCCGGTGAAACATCCAATTGCACAGGCGGCAAACGCCAGATGATCGGTGCATGGGCTGACTCACCCAGGCGCAAGGCCCCGGCCTTGCCCAGATAGCCCACCTTGATCTGGCAAGCCTGTTCGACCGTGCAGCCGCAGCCGG
>JAYUQE010000349.1:0-3513 GCA_043756905.1 Burkholderiales bacterium
TGTTCGATCAGGATGCCGATGAACCGCTCCAGGCTGCCGAGGATGGCCCGGTGCAGCATCACCGGGTGCCGGCGCGAGCTGTCCTCCGCCACGTACACCGCATCCAGCCGCTCGGCCATGCTGAAATCGACCTGCATCGTGCCGCACTGCCAGGGCCGGCCGATGGCGTCCTTCAGCGTGTACTCGATCTTCGGGCCGTAGAAGGCGCCCTCGCCGGGTGAGATTTCGATCTCGCAGCCGCTGGCGCGCAGGCTCTCGATCAGCGCCTGCTCGGCCTTGTCCCAGATCTCGTCGGAGCCAATGCGCGCCGCCGGCCGCGTGGCCACCTTGTAGATGATGTCCTTGAAGCCGAAGTCCGCATACACCTTCTGCAGCAGCGCCGTGTAGACCACACATTCGGCCAGGATCATGTCCTCGGTGCAGAAGATGTGGCCGTCGTCTTGCGTGAAACCGCGCACACGCATGATGCCGTGCAAGGCCCCGCTGGGTTCGTTGCGGTGGCATTGGCCGAACTCGCCATAGCGCAGCGGCAGGTCGCGGTAGCTGCGCATCGCGCTGCTGAAAATCAGCACATGGCCAGGGCAGTTCATGGGCTTGAGGGCGTATTCGCGCTTCTCGCTTTCCGTGACGAACATGCTGTCGCGGTAGTTGTCCCAGTGGCCGGTCTTCTCCCACAAGTTCTTGTCCAGTATTTGCGGGCCCTTCACTTCCTGGTAGCCGTTGTCACGGTAGACCTGGCGCATGTACTGCTCAACCTGCTGCCACACCGTCCAGCCCTTGGGGTGCCAGAACACCAACCCCGGCGCAGCCTCCTCCATGTGGAACAGGTCGAGCTCACGGCCCAGGCGGCGGTGGTCGCGCTTCTCGGCCTCTTCCAGCATGTGCAGGTACTGCGCCAGCTCGTCCTTGCTGGCCCACGCCGTGCCATAAATGCGTTGCAGCATCTCATTGCGATGGTCGCCGCGCCAGTACGCCCCGGCCACCTTCATCAGCTTGAAGTGCTTGAGCTTGCCCGTGCTGGGCACATGGGGGCCGCGGCACAGGTCTTCGAACGCGCCTTCGCGGTACAGCGAGACATCTTCATTGGCCGGGATGCCGGCGATGATCTCGGCCTTGTAGTGCTCGCCCAAACCTTTGAAATAAGCCACGGCTTCGTCGCGCGGCAAGACGCGGCGCTGTACGGGTTCGTCCAGCTTGGCCAGTTCCTGCATCCTGGTTTCGATGGCCGCCAGGTCTTCGGGCGTGAACGGGCGCTTGTAGGCAAAGTCGTAGAAGAAGCCGTTCTCGATCACCGGGCCGATCGTCACCTGCACCTCGGGGAACAAACTCTTCACTGCATAGGCCAACAGGTGCGCCGTGGAGTGGCGCAACACGTCCAGCCCCGCAGGCGACTTTTCGGTGACGATGGCCACGTCTTCATCACGCTCAATGCGATGGCTCAGGTCAACCACCCGTGCCTGCTCGCCCGTGCCAACCTGCCCGGCCAGGGCTGATTTGGCCAAGCCTGGGCCGATCGCCTGGGCCACCTCGGCCACCGTGGGCGGCGCTTCGAATTCGCGCCGCGAACCGTCGGGCAATGTGATCGTGATCATGTGAACAGCCTTGAAAACAAAAAAGCGCGGTGAGTGACCGCGCTTTGGAGTGAGGGTGCAAGGTCTCAGGCGTGACAGCGCAGCCGCATGGCGAACATGTGGGTGCGAGTAGTTCGCGGTGTCATAACCATGATGCCTTTCTCGCCCTTGTTGATTGAAAGTGGCCGCGATTGTAGGACACCCTCACTGCCCATCACAGCCGCTGCAGCATCCAGATGGCCGCCATGCCGGCGGCCAGCCCCGAGCCCCCGCGCAGCACCGCCGGCACGTAGGCCGCGCGCCGGCGCAGCAGCCACAGCAGCGGCACCACCACCAACACCGCGGCCACCTGGCCGGACTCCAGCCCCAGGTTGAAGCGCAGCAAGGCCGAGGCAAAGGCCCAGCCGTGCAACTCAAGTTCGCCCAGCGCACCGGCAAAACCAAAGCCGTGGATCAGGCCGAAGCCGAAGGTCACGGCGGCGCGCCAACGGCCAAGGAACGGCCAGATGTTGTCCAGCGCCGCCACCGCAATCGTGGCGGCAATGGCCGGCTCGATGAAGGCCGGGCTCAACTGCACCAGGCCGCTGGCGGCCAGGCCCAGCGTGAGCGAATGCGCCAGCGTGAACAGCGTCACGATGCCCAACACGGGCAGCAGCGCGGCGCGCCAGCTCGCCACCGGCTGCCAGCCCAAGGCGCCGCGTTGCAGCACCGCCGGCAACAACAGGCACAGCAGGAACAGCAAATGGTCGTAGCCGGTGATGATGTGGCGCACGCCTTCCAGCCACAGCGAAGGCGTGGTGGCGCTGGCGTTCGGCGCCGCCGCCACCGCCGCGCCTGGGTCGAGCACCAGCACCGCGGTGGCACCGTCGGCGAGGTTGATGCGTGCCACGCCACGGTGGGTGGGGTCGAGTGTGGCAAACAGGCTGTAGCGCAACGGTGTGGCGGCGTTGATCACGCAGGGTGCAGCCAAATTCAGCACGGCGTACACGCCATCGCTGCGTTCTTCAAAGCCATGTCCGGTCACGCCCAACTCGCAGCCGGCCACGGCCAACGCGCCCAGTGCCAGGGTGTCGATGCGCGGCCAGGCGTTGCGCACCTCGGCCACGGTCAGCGCGCGGTCGCCATTGGCGTCGAGGTCGAGTGCGGCGTCGAGGTCGCGCAGGGCGATGTCAAAGCGCACGGCCAGGCTCTGGGCGCCGGCATCAAGCGTCAAGTAGGCTTCGCTGGACTTATGTGCGGCCGCCGGCAGCACACAGGCCAGCAGAGCGAACGCGCTAACGCAATGCCTGAAGGCGCTCATCATGCAGGCCGATCTCGCGCGCCAGGCGCAGGCTTTCATCCAGCGCTGCGCGGTCGCCCGCGCGGCGGGCCGCCTGGGCCAGCAGCAGCAGGTCGATGGGTTCGCGCTGGGTGCGCAGGTTGATGCGGGCCAGCGCCACCGCTGCCGCTGCGTCGCCTTGCACATGCAGGGCATACAGCGACAGCTCACGCCCATGCCCCGCCGCTGCGCCGGCCTGCACATCAGCCCCGGCCTGGCGCTGGCGCAGTTCAGCCCCGGCCTGCGCGTCGCCCGCCTGGTGGCGGCGCAACAGCACCGCGTCGCTGGCCGGCTGGTCGCGCAGCACTTGCAGCGCTTGTGGCAGCCGCGCCTGGGCAATCAGCAAGTCGGCCAGGCCCAGGCTGGCGTAGCCATCAGGCGCCGCGTTCAAGGCTGCGCGCCAGGCCGCCTCGGCCAATGCGATCTGACCCGCGCGGCCATGCAGTTCGGCCAAGCTGGCGTGCAGCCAGGCCCGCGTGGGGGCCTGCGTGGTTTGTGCCAGCAGCGCCTCGAACATCGTGCGGGCGCGCACAGCGTCGCCACGCAGGCTGATGTTCTCGGCCAGGCAGGCTTGGCCGTGCAGCGGCTGCCCGATGCTCAGCAAGGCCTGGCAAGCCTGGTCAG
>JAYUQE010000350.1:0-9811 GCA_043756905.1 Burkholderiales bacterium
AATTCTGCTCATGGCGATGGCGGCCTGCAGTGCGGCATCAGGCCAAACCGGCCTGGCACACCAGGCCACAGGCGAATACTTCAAGTCATGCCAGGCCAAGTTTCGCGACAGCAGCCCCGACGTTCGTGTCGAACGCGAGGCGATCGAAGTCTGCGCCGTCGATGCAACGGTCACAGCCAACGTCCTGCCCGGCGCACTCGTCGAGGCCTGCCGCAACGAAGTGAAGTCACTCCAGACGGCACTTGAACGCGCCACCTCCGTGCGAGGATGTGCGCACCTGCGGCACTTCGGCCCCAAGATGGACGACCGGGAGTGGCACCTGGCGGCCGACAGCTACTGCAGAAGCCGGGCGCGCCTGCCCGAGGGTCGACATTCAGCCCAATGCATGACCGACATGCTCCTTGAGCAACGGCAGGTCAGCTCCGCAAAGCGACAGTCCTGCACCCAGCCCTCGACCGGCAACCCCACGGTCGACGCCGAAAACCGGTGGCGCTGCCTGAGCGTGCCGGGCAGCCCCTGAAGAGCAAGAGCGGCGTCGTGTTCACGGTCTTCGTGCCAAACGCTGTGGGCAGCGCCACCGACACGCTGGCGGGAGACCTGCGCGATGCCCTCGTCCCCCGACGGCAGTTGGCAGTACATCCAAAACGAGACAACCAGATGGCGGCCACTGCTCCAGGCGGCCGGCGAGTACGCCGATTGACGCCGCCGCTGGTTCGCATCGCCCAAAGGAGCAATTGATGGACGCAAACCAAGACAAGGAATTCTTCATGCGCCTGCGCAGCAGGCTGCAGTTTGCTCTGGCCGATCTGGTGGCCACAAGGCTTGACGAAACCTCTGGGGGAACTTCCATGAAGCGAAAGACATTGCGTATACGAACGTTATGTTCGACTTTGTCCGCAACCTCTTTGTGCCTGCTTCTGTTGTCCACGACGGCAGCGCACGCGCAAGAGACACGTTGGGTCACCATCGGCGAATACAGGCGAATCCAGATCACCGAGGCGATTCAGGCGGCTGCCGAAGCGGCGCGAGGCAAACGGGAGTTCAACCAGCAGATTACGGCGGCGCGCAATGCCTACCTCGCCAACCGGCGCGATCCGGCCGCCGAGAAGCGCTTCGCCGACCTGCTGGGGGCCAAGGATCACTATTACTTCGCCCAGATGCTGGCCGAAGGCACCTCCGAGTACAGCCAAAAGCGGGTTGCTGGCCTCAACCTGATCACCGGCGGGGCGATGGACGAAGGGATCGCACCGCCTGCTGAACCGCTCTTCCTCGCCTGGGTCGACAAGGTGCGTGCAACGCTCGGCGCGACAGACCGGCGACAGATGCTGATACTGACCGACACGAAGCGCGTGGACGCCGCCATCCGCCAGCACGAAGACGAGTACAAGCGCTACCGCATCGCGCGCGACGCGTTCGAGACTGATCGCGCCGACATGAGCGAGAAGGTGGCCAAGGCTCGTGCCGCACTCACGCCTGAAGTCAAGGTGAAACTCGACGCTCAGGAAACCGCCAACTTCAATCGAGGTTCTGACCTCACCGGGAAGGGGGTGGTGCCACAGCCGCTGAGCATGCTGGCAGCCAGCATTGGTGCGGACCCGGTGCTGCGCTGCCGCTATGGCCCGACCGCCATCTACGAAGACGGCCGGCCCGAGTACGAGCACTTCCGTTTCTGGCAAGACAAGCCTCCGGCGCAGATCGACGAGTTGATCAACGCCAACACCAACGGCCATCTGGGCGAACTGGCCACGCGCACCGCTCTCGCCGTTTGCCCGCCCACCGCGGTGGCCGCGCGCTCCGCCACTGTGCGGGTAGGCGCCCCTGCCGTGCAGATCGCCGCGGGCGAGTACGCGATGGAAGGCACTTCCGTGTTTGGCAGGGGCTACAGCGGCCAATGCACCATCACGCCGGAGGCTGACGGCCGCTACACCTTCCGTTGCAAGGGCCGCGCTGGGATGGAGGGCTCAGGCGTTGCAGTGGGCAACATCGTCACCGTTGAATACCAGGGCTTTGTCCGGGTGGTCTACGAGGTCGGCAGTGACGGCCGGCTCAACGGCACCTGGGACACTGGCAGCGAACGGCTCACACCGGCGCGCAGCGCCAGCGCCCAGAGCACGACTGCCGCTGCCCCGACCCCGTCGCGCGCCCCTGCCCCCATCCCCACGACCGACGCACCGCGCGACAGACATGCTGAACGTCGATGTGAGTTCGTGCGCCAGCAGATTGATCTATATCAGAAGAGCAACCGCGCGACGCCATCACGCGAGGTGCGATTGGCCGCTCTCCTTGCGCAATACGCGCAGAACTGCGGCGGGTAATTTCGCACGCTCACCAAAGCATTGAACTCGGGTTTCATCGGTCACGCCCCGCCCCCAGCGGTGACCGGATCTCGCAGTGGGGTGCCAGCCAGGAGAATCTTGATGAGCAACCTTGTCGTCAGACCCATCCAATGGATGAACGTCGAAGACCTGCACGACTGTGCTCCCTTGGCGGATGACGATCTTGCGTGTATGCAAGATGTGCGAGCCGCCCTGGAAAAACACGGCAAGCTTGATCGCTTTGCCTTGCACTTGATTCACAAGCATTTCGACGTGGCCAACGACGAGATTCTTGTGGAGTACAGCGACGCGGCGACCCGAGAGCAGTACTTCCGTGTCGAGAAGACCGACTCTCCCGGGGCGCGTCAATCCATCCCCACGACATGGACCCTCGACACGATCGAACCGATGGCGCGCTGTGTCTGCGCCACCCGTTCGAGCGGACACCTGGGGCGGCACGAGACAGGTATTGGGGATGAGATGAGGCGGGAGCCTGTCGCAGCGTGAATGCCGTCGCGCGAGCCGTGATGGGCTCGTGACGAAGCTCAGGCCGGCCGACGGCAGCGTTTACTGATCCCGCAAGGCGCCCCGCCGGCAACGACGGGGCGCCGCCTGCGGTGAGCGCGGTGCGTTCCGGTGGCCGCTCGGCGGGGCGACTTGCCCCCGCAAAGCAGCGCCCCGCGGGCGCTTTCGGCGACGGCCGAAGCCGGGCGTACCGCGCTCACCACAGGCGGCTCGAGCACGCAAGCAAGCATGCCCCGTGCGCGGGCTTATCCTCGCGCCCGCAAGACCACCCCCAAGATCAGGAGACCGACATGAAGCGTTCATCCCAACTCAACGCAGTCGCCTGTGCTGCCTGCTTCTTTGCCGCCGCAGCCAGTGCCGGCGAAGTGGAAGTGCTGCACTGGTGGACCAGCGGCGGCGAAGCCAAGGCCGCCGCGGCACTGAAGTCCACCATGCAGGCCAAGGGCCACACCTGGAAAGACTTTGCCGTGGCCGGCGGCGGTGGCGATGCGGCCATGACGGTGCTGAAGTCGCGCGTCGTCTCCGGCAACCCGCCGGCCGCGGCGCAGATCAAAGGCCCGGCCTTGCAGGAATGGGCGCGCGAAGGCGTGCTGGCCAACATGGACGCCACGGCCAAGGCCGAGAAGTGGGACGAACTGCTGCCCAAGACGATTGCCGACGGCCTGAAGTACAAGGGCAACTACATTGCCGCGCCGGTGAACGTGCACCGCGTGAACTGGCTCTGGGCCAACCCCGATGCCTTCAAGAAGGCCGGTGCGAAGATGCCCACCAACTGGGACGAATTCTTCGTGGCCGCCGACAAGCTCAAGGCCGCCGGCCTGATTGCCGTGGCCCATGGCGGCCAGAACTGGCAAGACTTCACCACCTTCGAAAGCGTGGCCCTGGGCCTGGGCGGCGCTGACTTTTACAAGAAGGCGCTGGTGCAACTCGACCCGGCCAGCTTGAAGAGCGCCACCATGGACAAAGTGCTGGCCACCTTCAAGCGCGTGAAGGGCTACACCGACAAGGGCGCCAACGGGCGCGACTGGAACCTGGCCACGGCCATGGTGATCAAGGGCGAAGCCGGCATGCAGTTGATGGGCGACTGGGCCAAGGGCGAGTTCATTGCCGCGGGCAAGCAGCCGGGGGTTGATTTCACCTGCGTGCCAGCGCCCGGCACGGCCAAGTCCTTCACCTACAACATCGACAGTTTTGCCCTGTTCAAGTTGAAAGATGCCGGCGCACAAAAGGCGCAGCAAGACCTGGCTGCGGCCATCATGTCCAGCGAATTTCAAGAGGTGTTCAACCTCAACAAGGGCTCGATTCCGGTGCGCCTGAACATGAAGCTCGACAAGTTCGACGCCTGCGCCAAGACCTCGGCGGCCGACTTCGTGGCCAGCGCCAAGACCGGCGGCCTGGTGCCCAGCATCGCCCACGGCATGGCGGTGGCGCCGGCCATCGACGGCGCGATGAAGGACGTGGTGTCGCAGTTCTGGAACGACGACAAGATGACCGTGGCCGCCGCCATGGACAAGCTGGTCGCCGCGGCCAAGACCAAGTAATTCGAAGCGTTAAACAGCGAGCCGCAAACCCGTGCGCACCAACTGGCTGCCCAGGCTGGTGGTGGCGCCGGGCTTCTTGCTCGCCTTGCTGTTCATCTATGGGCTGATGGCCTGGAACGGCTACCTGTCGGTATCAGCCTCGCGCCTGCTGCCCAACTACGAATACGCCGGCTTCGAGCAATACGCGAACCTGTTTGAAAACGAGCGCTTCCATGTTGCGCTTTCGAACATGGCGGTGTTCGGCGTGCTGTTCATCGGCGGCGCCATGGCGCTGGGCTTGCTGCTGGCGATCCTGCTCGACCAGAAGATTCGCGCCGAAGGCGTGCTGCGAACCATCTACCTGTACCCCATGGCGGTGAGCTTCATCGTCACCGGCACGGCGTGGAAGTGGATGCTCAACCCGAGCCTGGGGCTGGAGCACCTAATGCATCAGTGGGGCTTCGAGAGCTTCACGTTCGACTGGCTGGTCAACCCCGACAAGGCCATCTACTGCATTGCCATCGCCGGCATCTGGCAAAGCGCGGGCTTTGTGATGGCGCTGTTCCTGGCCGGGCTGCGCGGCATCGATGACGCCATCATCAAGGCCGCGCAGGTCGATGGCGCGAGCCTGCCGCGCATCTACTGGCGCATCATCCTGCCCAGCCTGCGCCTGGTGTTCTTTTCCACGCTGATGGTGGTCAGCCACTTGGCCATCAAGAGCTTCGATCTGGTGATGGCACTGACCAACGGCGGCCCGGGTTTCGCCACCGACCTGCCCGCCACCTTCATGTACGCCATGGCGTTTTCACGCGGCCAGATCGGCCTGGGCGCGGCCTCGGCCGTGGTGATACTGGCCGTGGTGGCGGCCATCGTCGTGCCCTACCTATATTCAGAATTGCGGGTGAAGCAATCCTAGAAACAGCAATTGACCGCTTACCTCCGCAGGCAACTTCACATGCTCATTAAATTTTGTACCCACGACAAACTTCGGCTCTCAGGTGACAGCGCTACACGCCCGATTGAGCCGCGCTACGGCACGCTGGCGGCGTTACTCCTCCTCGCGAGCATGAGCCCGCAGCGTCGTCGCGCCTTGCCAGCGCACCGTATCGCAGCCCACTCGGGCGCGTCCAACTGCTGTCTCTAGGATGATCCGTGCACAACGCTGGCTGTTGTGGGGCATGCTGCTGCTGTTCGCAGCCTGGTTCCTGATGCCGCTGTATGTGATGCTGGCCACGTCGCTGAAGAGCATGGAACAGGTGCGCAGCGGCCATCTGCTCTCCTGGCCGGTGGACCCCACGCTGGCCGCCTGGGCCAAGGCCTGGGGCACAGCTTGCACGGGGGTGGATTGCGGCGGCCTCAAGCCCTTTTTCATGAATTCGCTGTTGATGGTGGTGCCGGCGGTGCTGCTGTCCACGGCCATTGGCGCGCTCAACGGCTATGTCCTGTCGAAGTGGAAGTTTCGTGGCAGCGAAACCCTGTTTGCCCTGCTGCTGTTTGGCGTGTTCATGCCCATGCAGGTGGTGCTGCTGCCCATGAGCCAGGTGCTGGGCTGGCTGGGCCTGGCCAGTTCGATCTGGGGCCTGATGGCGGTGCATGTGGTGGCCGGCATTCCCAGCACCACGCTGTTCTTTCGCAACTATTGCGTCGGCCTGCCCGACGAATTGATCAAGGCCGCCATGCTCGACGGCGCGGGTTTTTGGCAAATCTTCTGGCGCATCGTGCTGCCACTGTGCACGCCGATCATCGTGGTCACCATGATCTGGCAGTTCACCAACATCTGGAACGATTTTCTCTACGGCATCGTCTTCTCGGGCGCCGACAGCAAGCCCATCACGGTGGGCTTGAACAACCTGTCCAACACTTCAAGCTCGGTGAAGGAATACAACGTGGACATGGCCGCGGCGCTGATCGCGGCCCTGCCCACCTTGTTCGTTTATGTCGTGGCCGGCAAGTACTTTGTGCGCGGCCTCACGGCCGGTGCAGTGAAAGGTTAAGGGCTGTTGAAATGGGCGCATTGGCGATCAGGCAGGTACGCAAGCGCTTTGGCGCAATCGAAGTACTCAAAGGCATCGACCTCGAAATCGAAGCCGGCGAATTCCTGATCCTGGTCGGCCCATCGGGCTGCGGCAAATCCACCTTGCTGGCCATGATCGCCGGGCTGGAAGTGCCCAGCAGCGGCCAAATCTTCATCGGCGAGCGCGACGTGACCCATGTGCCCAGCAAGGATCGCGACATCGCCATGGTGTTCCAGAGCTACGCCCTGTACCCGAACATGAACGTGGCGCAGAACATCGCCTTTGCGCTGGAAATGCGCAAGGTGCCCAAAGTGCAGCGCGACGCCACGGTGCAACGCGTGGCCGCACTGCTGCAAATCAGCCACCTGCTGGAGCGCAAACCCGGCGCCCTTTCCGGTGGCCAGCGCCAGCGCGTGGCCATGGGCCGGGCCCTGGCGCGCGACCCCAAGCTGTTTCTGTTCGACGAGCCGCTATCGAACCTCGACGCCAAGCTGCGCGTGGAAATGCGCGCCGAAATCAAACTGCTGCACCAGCGCACCCAGACCACCACGGTGTACGTGACGCACGACCAGGTCGAGGCCATGACCCTGGGCGACCGCATTGCGGTGATGAAGGACGGTGAGGTCTTGCAGTTCGGCACGCCGGCCGAGATCTACACCCGGCCCGCCACCCGCTTCGTGGCCGAGTTCATCGGCTCGCCGGCGATGAACATGGTGGCCACCACACGCCAAGGTGATGCCTTGCAGTGCAACGGTTTTAACGTTTCACTTGACTCAGCACAGCAAGCCGCATTGGCGGCCGGCAGTGCGCAAGCGGTGACCTACGGCCTGCGCCCGGAAGACCTGTTGTTCGCCGAGCACGGCCTGCCCGGCAGCTTGACCATCATCGAGCCCACCGGCCCGGAAACCTATCTGACGGCCGACACGGTGCTGGGCAAGCTCACCGCCCGCGTACCGGGCAACACGGCGCTGCGCGTGGGGGACGCCGTGCACCTGCAGTGGGTGCCGCAAAAGGCACATCTTTTTGATGCCGACAGCGGTGTGCGTCTGGCGTGATCAATCTTCG
The DNA here is from genome assembly GCA_043756905.1 of Burkholderiales bacterium. Classification (GTDB taxonomy): domain Bacteria; phylum Pseudomonadota; class Gammaproteobacteria; order Burkholderiales; family Burkholderiaceae_C; genus Rubrivivax. Next base: position 7,441 of record JAYUQE010000350.1, read on the forward strand.
CGCAGCAGTTCCAGCAACTGCGCCGCATCCACCGGCGCGCCGCCTTCCACGCCCTCTTCACCGCTCAAGATGCCCTCTGCCAGATCGCGTTTGCTGCGGTGCAGGCGCACGATCTTTTCTTCAATCGAGCCCTGCGTCACCAAGCGGTAAACGGTGACCGGGCGCAACTGCCCCATGCGGTGCGCGCGCGCGCTGGCCTGCTCTTCAGCAGCCGGGTTCCACCACGGGTCGGTGATGATCACGTAGTCGGCCGCGGTCAAGTTCAGGCCAAAGCCACCGGCCTTCAGGCTGATGAGAAACAGATCGCCCTGCCCCGCCTGGAACGCCGCCACGCGCCTGTTGCGCTCGGCCATCGGGGTGCTGCCGTCCAGATACTGGTAGCTCAGGCCGGCAGCGTCGAGCCGCTCGCGCAGCAGGGCCAGGAAGTCGGTGAACTGGCTGAACACCAGGGCCTTGTGGCGGCCGGCCACCAGTTCGCGCGCGAGCTGTTCAAACTCCTGCACCTTGGCGCCCACCAGGCCCAGCTCTGGCGCCACCAGGCGCGGGTCGCAAGCGGCGCGGCGCAGCTTCATCAGTGCGGCCAGCATTTGAAAACGCGCGCGCCCGCCGCCCGGGCTGTCGTCAGCCGCCAGGGCTTGCGCCACGCTTTGCTCGGCCTGTTGGCGCAGGGCTTCGAGCAACACGCGCTCGCGGCTGCCGGGCACCACCTCGTGAACGATTTCGGTGCGCGGCGGCAAATCAGTCAGCACCTCGGCCTTGGTGCGGCGCAAGAGGAACGGCGCAATCAGGCGGCGCAGTCGGCGCGAGGCTTGCGCCTTGCGAACAGCATCGGCGTCGCGCTCAATCGGGTTGCTGAAGCGTTGCCCAAACTGTTCGGCACTGCCCAGCAAACCCGGGTTGCAGAAGCCCATGATGGACCACAGCTCGGCCAGGCGGTTTTCAATCGGCGTGCCGGTGAGCGCCAGGCGAAACGGGCTTTTCAAGGCCATGGCCGCCTTGGCGCGGCGTGTGACCGGGTTCTTGATGGCCTGGGCTTCGTCGAGCACTGCGCTGTGCCAATCGATGGCGGTCACCATCTCGGAATCGATTTGCATCAGCGCATACGAACACACCAGCACCTGGCCGGGGCCCAGGGCACGCAGTTGGCGCCGGCGCTGGGCTTGGCGCGCGCTGTCTTCAGGCTGTGACTCAGTGCCGTCTTCATCGGGCTCGTCAGTGCTCAGGCCTTCGCCGTACAACGCAAACTGCAAGCTCGGTGCGAAACGCGCCGCTTCTTGCAACCAGTTGCCGCACACCGAGGTGGGCGCCACCACCAACGCCGGGCCGCCCGCGGCGCGTTGCAGCAGCAAGCCCAGGGTCTGCACGGTTTTGCCCAGGCCCATGTCGTCTGCCAACACGGCGCCGAAGCCGCTGTCGCCCAGGCGCGCGAGCCAGCGGTAACCGGCCAGTTGATAGTCGCGCAGCTCGGCTTGCAGGTTAACGGGCGGCTGCACAGGCCGCTCTTGCGCCGTGGCCCAGGCCTGCGCACGCTTGAGCCAGGCGGCATCGCCATTCAGGTTCAACCCGGTGGCGCTGGCCTGCCAGGCCAGGGCAGCAACGGGTGACAGGCGCTGCCCCTGGCCTTGGGTTTGCACCACGGCCGCCAGGTCGTTGAGCTGCTGGCGCAGGCTTTCACTCAGGGCCAGAAACTCACCGTCGCCCAGCGCCAGAAAGCGGTTGCGGCTGCCCTGCGTGAGTTCGAGCAACTGGCGCAGCCGCAGCACTTCGGCGCCGTCGAGCGTGAGCTCGCCATCCAGCGTGAGCCAGTCGCCCTTGCTCACCGCGCTCAGGGTCACGGCCTGGTCATGCACCTGGCGCACGCGCATCGGCTTGCCCTTGGGCCACACGGTCTGAATGCCGTCTTGCAACTGGCTCAGGCCTTCCACCGCGGCCAGGGCTTCTTCGGGGTCGTCAAGCTGCCAGGCGTGGCTGGTGTCGTCCAGAAATTCCAGCGCGGCCAGCAGCCGGGCGGTGCTGCTGCGTTCTTGCGCCAGGTCGCGCCGCGTGCTCAGCGTGGCGCCCTGGTGCACGGTGGTCACACGCTCGCGGCCTTGGCCCGGCGCCAGGTGCGGGCCAAAGTCGCCAAAGGGTGCGGCCAGCAAGTTCAGCTGCAAGCCTTCGCCCACGGGCGTGAGCTCGGCGCGCAGCAGTGTGTTCACCGGCACCTCGTGGCCCGCTTCGGCGTCGCTGGCCACCAGGAAGTGCTGGCCCAGCACGCGCAAGGCAGCGTCCAGCTCTTCACGCGCGGCCACCGGCACCTTCCAGCCTTGCGAAACCAGTTCGGCCACGCGCAACTGCGCCGGGTTCAGGCGCACCAGGCGGGCGCGGTGGG
>JAYUQE010000351.1:0-27535 GCA_043756905.1 Burkholderiales bacterium
ACGGGGAGTGGCCATGATCAACCGCCTGACCGATGGGCTGGATTTCCAGGCGCAGGCCTTGAACCTGCGCTCGCAGCGCCAGCGCCTGCTGGCCAGCAACATCGCCAACGTCGATACCCCCGGCTACCAGGCGCGCGACCTGGACTTCGCCACGGCCTTGCGCCAGGCCAGCGGTCAGGCCGGCGCCGGCAACAGCCTGGCCACGCCCAATGCCGGGCACCTGGCGGCGCGCAACGACATCGGCGCCAACGCCACCTTGCGCTACGCCACGGCCAGCCAGCCCGGGCTGGACAACAACACGGTGGACATGGACCGCGAACGCGCCAGCTTTGCCGACAACACCGTCAAGTACGAAGCCACGCTGCGCTTCATCAATGGCAGCGTGCGCAACATGCTCGACGCCATGCGCAGCCACAACCAGGGTTGAGTGAAGGAAGGGAACGGTCATGAGCCTCTTTAAGATTTTTGATGTTTCCGGCAGCGCTGCCAGCGCGCAGAGCCAACGCCTGAACGTGGTGGCCTCGAACCTGGCCAACGTCGACGCCGTGGCCGGGCCCGACGGCAAGGCCTACAAGTCGCGCTACGTCGTGTTCCAGACCGAGGCCATGGGCGACGCCACGGCCAACGGCGTGCGCGTGTCCACCGTGGGCGAAGACAACAAGCCCGGGCGCAAGGTGCACGACCCCAAGCACCCGGCGGCCGACGGCGAGGGCTACGTCACCTACAGCAACGTGAGTGCGGTGGACGAGATGGTGAACATGATCTCGGCGTCGCGCTCGTACCAGAACAACGTCGAGGTCATGAGCACGGCCAAGAACCTGCTGCTCAAGACCTTGCAAATGGGCCAGAGTTGACATTCGCACTTAACCGGAGACTGCATTGACCGTGATCGAAAGCCTGCAACCCAGCACCGCCGGCGCCACCGCCGCTGCGGCCGGCAAGAAGGACGACCCGGTCAGCGAAGACCGCTTCCTGAAGCTGCTGGTGGCGCAGATGAAGAACCAGGATCCGCTCAACCCGCTGGACAACGCGCAGGTCACCAGCCAGATGGCGCAGATCAGCACGGTCAGCGGCATCGACAAGCTCAACACCACCGTGGCCGGGCTGAACACCCAGCTCGTGCAATTGCAGGCCATGCAAGGCGCCAGCCTGGTGGGCCGCGACGTCATCGTGCCAGGCGACCGGCTGCGCATCGCCGCCGGCGTGGGCAGCGCCGGCTTCGAACTGGCCGGCACCGCAGCGCGGGTGAAGGTGGAGGTGCTCAACCCGGCCGGGCTGGTGGTGGACACGCTGGAACTCGGCGCCCAGAGCGCCGGCAGCCATGCCTTCGAATGGGCCACCAAGGGCGTGCCCGGTGGTGTGTCAGACGGCGCGGCATATCGCTTTCGTGTCGTGGCCACGCAAGGCACCACCGCTGTGGCCGCCACGCCGCTGATGCGCGACCGGGTGGAGGCCGTCAACGCCGGCGGCAGCACGCTGCAACTCGAACTCGAACAAGGCGGCGTCGTGGCCTACGACAAGGTGCGCGCCTTCCATTGACCTCGATTCCGCCGATTCCGAACGATCCAACCTCACCACACCAAGGGATGCCAGCATGAGTTTCCAGCAAGGCCTGTCGGGCCTGAATGCATCGAGCAAGAACCTGGAGGTGATTGGCAACAACATTGCCAACGCCAACACCTTTGGCGCCAAGGTGTCGCGCGCTGAGTTTTCCGACGTCTACGCCGCTGCGCTGAACGGCTCGGGCGTGAACACCATCGGCATCGGAACGACCATGACGCAGGTATCGCAGCAGTTCACACAAGGCAACGTGAGCACCACCGACAACCCGATGGACCTGGCCATCAACGGCCAGGGTTTCTTTCAGGTGAGCGACGGCAAGAGCCCGGTCACCTACACCCGCAACGGCCAGTTCAAAATCGACCGCGAAGGCTTCATCGTCAATTCGCGCGGCGAAAAATTGCAGGGCTACATGGCCGACGGCCAAGGCGTGATCCAGCCCGGCCAGGCGGTGGCGCTGCAGTTGCCCACCGGGGGCATTGCACCCAAGCAGACCAGCACGGCGTCGATGGAAATCAACCTCGATTCGCGCGCCGCCACCACCTTGCCCGCTGCCGGCCCACAGCTGGTCTTGAACGACGCCACTACCTACAACAACGCCACCTCGGCCACCGTGTACGACGCCAAAGGCCAGGACATCGCGCTGAGCTTCTACTTCCAGAAGGCCGGCAACGACCAATGGAACGTTTACGTCACGGCCAACGGCGATTCGCTGGCCGGCACCAATGCGGCGCCGCTGCCGGTGACCACCGTGAACTTCGCCAGCGACGGCAGCGCGCCGCTCACCCCCGCCGGCCCGGTGGCGCTGAACATTCCGGTCACCACCAACAGCAAAGGCGCGCTCACCGTACCCATTCCCGGCCTGCTGCTCAACCTGGGTGGCACCACGCAATACGGCTCGACCTACGGCGTGACTGACATTCACCAGGACGGCTACACCTCGGGCCTGCTCACGGCCATTGCGATCGAAGGCAACGGCATCGTCAACGCCCGCTACTCCAACGGCCAGAGCAAACCGGCAGGGCAGGTGGAACTGGCCAACTTCCGCAACCCGCAGGGCCTGATGCCGCTGGGCGAGAACCTGTGGGCCCGCACCTACGGTTCGGGTGACCCGGTGGTGGGTGTGCCCGGCGACGGCAACATCGGCAGCCTGAAGGCTGGTGCGCTGGAAGAAAGCAACGTCGATCTCACCGGCGAGCTGGTGGCCATGATCGTGGCCCAACGTATCTACCAGGCCAACGCCCAGACCATCAAGACGCAGGATCAGATCCTGCAAACGCTGATCAATCTGCGCTGACCTTGATTCCATAACATCCAAGTGAGTGCGCCATGGACCGGATGATTTACCTGTCGATGACCGGCGCCAAGGCCAGCCTGCAGCGCCAGGAAGTGCTGGCGCACAACCTGGCCAACGTGTCCACGCCGGGTTTTCGCGAAGCCTTGTCAGCGTTCCGCTCGGTGCCGGTGTTGGGTGATGGCGCCTCCACGCGCGTGTTCGCGCTGGAGTCCACGCCCGGCTACAACAACCAGCCCGGCCCCGTTCAGGCCACGGGCCGCAACCTCGACGTGGCCATGAGGGGCGACGCCTGGCTGGCCGTGCAGGGGCTCGATGGCACCGAGGCCTACACCCGCGCCGGCGCGCTGGACGTCACCGCCGAGGGCCAGCTCGTCACGCAAAACGGCCTGAGCGTGCAGGGCGACGGCGGGCCCATCACGCTGCCGGCCAACGCCATCGTTCACATCGGGTCTGACGGCACGGTGAGTGCGAAGGTGGGCAACGGCCGCGCGCAAACCGTGGGCAAGTTGAAGTTGGTCACGCCCGAGGCCCCCATGCTGCGTGGCGAAGACGGCCTGTTCCGCGCCGCCGATGGCTCTGACCTGCCCGCCGACGCGCGGGCGAAAGTGCAGGAAGGTGCGCTGGAAGGCAGCAATGTGAGCGCCGTGCAGACCATGGTGGCCATGATCTCGGCGGCGCGCCAGTTTGAACACCAGATGAAGATCCTGACCACGGCCGAGCAGAAGGAACAAGCGGCGGCGAAGTTGCTGGCGGGGGCTGGATGATCGCTCGCTCCCTGTTAACCTGAGAGATCAGCCAACGTTCGCTGGCAGCCGAGTTGCGCGGCATCGTTCTGCGCGAGCCGAGGGCGTCGGGTGGCCGGCTTCGCTCGTGCCCGGGCCAGAGCCCCGGGCGTTCGCCAGGCACAAACAGTCCGCTGGACTGTTTGTGTCCGGGCTCACTCCCCCGGCCGCGGCCCTGCGGGCCGCGGCCTCCTCCTTTACCTCGCTACGCCGGCCACCCAACACCCTCGGCCGGCACCGGTGGTGACGGGGCCAACGTTCGAGAAGAGCCTCTGCCGAAGGATCAGGCCGGTGGGGCGTGCTGCGTAGCGAAGTCAAGGGGGAGGAGGAGGCCGCCAGGCCGACGACGGAGGAGTAAGCCCGGACACAAACAGTCCAGTGGACTGTTTATGCCTGGCGAACGCCCATGGCCACTGGTCTGGGCATGAGCGCAGCAGCACGCCCCGCCGGCCTGATCCCGCTCTGACGCTGAAGGCTTGCACTCCGCACACACCTGTAAGAAGCCCACCCGCCGCGCCTTTTATTACACGGCCGGCGCTCAAGCCCACGGCCCACACTGCATGCCAAGTCAACACGCTTGAGGCCAGCATGATCCGTTCACTGTGGATTGCCAAGACCGGCATGGAAGGCCAGCAGACCAAGCTGGATGCCATATCGCACAACCTGGCCAACGTCGCCACCAATGGCTTCAAACGCGGTGGTGTGGTCTTTGAAGACCTGATGTACCAAAACCTGCGCCCGGCCGGAGCGGCCAGCACCGACCAGACGCAACTGCCCACCGGCTTGCAGGCCGGGCTGGGCGTGCGTGTGGCGGCGTCGACGCGCAACTTCAGCCAGGGCGCGCTGCAACAAACCGGCAGCAACATGGACCTGGCCGTCAAGGGCAATGGCTTCTTCCTCATTCAAATGAGCGACGGCAGCACCGGCTACACGCGCGACGGCGCCTTCCAGGTTGATGCCAACGGAACCATGGTCACCAGCAACGGCCAGACCCTGCAGCCCGGCATCACCATCCCGCCCAACGCCTTGAGCCTGGCGGTGGCGGCCGACGGCACTGTCAGCGTCACGCTGCCGGGCCAGGCCGCGGTGCAGACCGTTGGCCAGATCCAACTGGCCAACTTCATCAACCCGGCCGGCCTGGAGCCGCGCGGGCAGAACCTCTATGGCGAAACCGCCGCCTCGGGCTCGCCGCAAACCGGCGCGCCGGGCGCGGCCGGCAGCGGCACGCTGGTGCAAGGCTTCGTCGAGGGCAGCAACGTCAACGTGGTGGAAGAACTGGTGGCCATGATCGCCACGCAGCGCGCCTATGAACTCAACTCCAAGGCGATCCAGACCTCCGACCAGATGCTGCAACGTTTGAGCCAACTTTGATCATCCCGCTGATGCGTCATGCCCTCGTAGCCGTGTTCGCGGCGCTGGCCCTGCCGGCCTGCCAAACCCTGCCCACGCATGTGGAAGTGGCCGAGCCCACCTCGGTGCTGCCGGCCGCGCCGGTTCAGGTTGCGGCCAGCAACGGCGCCATTTTCCAGGCCGCCACCTATCGCCCGCTGTTCGAAGACCACCGTGCGCGCCACATCGGCGACACGCTCACGGTGCAGATCGTCGAGAAGGTCAGCGCCAGCCAGAAGAGCACCAGTTCGGTGGACAAGAGCGGCAAGGTCAATGCCAGCGTCACCGCCGTGCCGCTGCTCGGCGCGGCCGCGCTGGCCAAGCTGGGCGCGGCGGGCGCGGGCAGCAACACCTTCGCCGGCAAGGGGGCCACTGAAAGCAGCAATGATTTCTCCGGCACCATCACCGTGGTCGTCACCGGCGTGCTGGCCAACGGGCACTTGCTGATTGCCGGTGAGAAGCAGATCGGCGTCAACAGCAATGTCGACGTGTTGCGCTTTTCAGGCCAGGTCGACCCACGCGCCATCCAGCCCGGCAACGCCGTGCAAAGCGCGCAGATCGCCAACGTGCGCGTCGAGCACCGCGGCCGCGGCCAGCAGGCCGAGGCGCAAAGCATGGGTTGGCTGGGCCGCTTTTTCCTCAGCGTGCTGCCGCTATGAAGCCGCGCAAGAAATGGCTGGGTGTGACGCACGACACGCTGCACCGACGCTTGTGGGCGCGCGTGTCGCATCAAGACCGCGGTCATGCCGTTCATGAAGGCTGGCTCCGTGCGCTGTTGCTGCTGGCGTTTGCACTGGCCAGCGCGGCGCTGTGGTGGCCCATGCCGGCGCAGGCCGCACGCATCAAGGAACTGGCCGCGATTCAGGGCGTGCGCGCCAACACCCTGGTGGGCTATGGCCTGGTGGTGGGCCTGGACGGCACTGGCGACCAAACCACGCAGGCCCCGTTCACGGCGCAGAGCCTCACCGCCATGCTGCAACAGTTGGGCGTGACGGTTCCCGCCGGCACCAGCATGCAGTTGCGCAACGTGGCCGCGGTGATGGTGACCACCGTGTTGCCGCCGTTCGCGCAACCCGGGCAGACGCTGGATGTGAGCGTGGCCAGCATCGGCAACGCCAAGAGCCTGCGCGGCGGCACGTTGGTGGCCACGCCGGTGAAGGGCGCCGACGGCCAAATCTACGCGCTGGCCCAAGGCAACCTGGTGGTCGGCGGTGCCGGCGCGGCGGCGGGTGGCTCGAAGGTGCAGATCAACCACCTTTCGGCCGGGCGCGTGCCCGAAGGCGCCACGGTGGAGCGCGCCGTGCCCATGCCCGCGCTCACGGCCGAAGCAGTGACGCTGTCGCTCAACGCGGCCGATTACCAAACCGCGCGCAGCGTGGTGCAGGCCATCAACCAGGCCAAGGGCCCGGGCACGGCCACGGCGCTGGACGCACGTTCGGTGCGCCTGCGCATGCCGGCCGGCGCCGATGCGCGGGTGGCCTTCATGGCCGACATTGAAAACCTGGCCATCGAACAGGCCCAGCCGGCGGCACGCATCGTGCTCAATGCGCGCACCGGCTCGGTGGTGCTGAACGACGCCGTCACGATCAAGGCCTGCGCGGTGGCGCATGGCAGCCTGTCGGTCACCATCAGCACCACGCCGCTGGTCAGCCAGCCGAATGCGCTGGCGCAGGGGCAGACCACGGTGACCGAGAAGAGCGACATCGCTATCACCCAGCAAGGCGGCGCCCTGGTGCAGATGCCGGCCGGTGCGAAGTTGACCGATGTAGTCAAGGCGCTGAACGCGCTCGGTGCCACGCCGCAAGACCTGCTGGCGATTCTGCAGGCCATGAAATCGGCCGGGGCACTGAACGCCGAGATCGAGGTCATCTGATGGCTGCGCCAATAAGCATGCCGCGCGTTCAACAAGGCCTGGCCGGCGACCAGCGCAACCTGGCCGCCTTGCGCAGCCAGGCCGCCGCCGACCCCAAGGCCGTGGTGCGCGAAGCGGCCAAGCAGTTCGAGGCCCTGTTCATGCAGGAGTTGCTGAAGAGCATGCGCGCCTCGACCCTGGCCACTGGCACGCTCGAAAACGAAGGCAGCCGCCTGGGCACTGAAATGCTGGACCAGCAACTGGCCACGCAAATGACCGGCCTGCCCGGCGGCCTGGCCGACGCCATTGCACGCCAGCTCGAACGCCAGATGGTGCCCAATGCCGGCCCCGCAGCGGGCAGCGCGAAGTTGCCCGCTGCGGCCGAACCGCTGGGCCGCATTCCCGGCAAGGGTGCGGCCGCCTTCATCGACAAACACCAGCCTGCAGCGGACAAGGCCGCCGCGGCCAGCGGCATTCCGGCGGCGTTCATGATCGGCCAGGCCGCGCATGAAACCGGCTGGGGCCGCAGCGAGATCCGGCGGGTCGATGGCAGCGCGAGCTTCAACCTGTTCGGCATCAAGGCCGGGCCCGACTGGAAGGGCGCCGTGGCCGAGGTGGGCACCACCGAATTCGTGGGCGGCCAGGCGCAACGGGTCACGGCGAAATTTCGCGCCTATTCGAGCTACGAAGAATCGTTCGCCGACTATGCCCGCCTGATCAGTGCCAACCCGCGCTACAAAGATGCGCTGGCCGCTGGCGGCAATGTGCAGGCCTTTGCCCAGGGCTTGCAACGCGGCGGCTATGCCACCGACCCGGCCTATGCCGACAAGCTGGGCCGCGTGATCAATGCCACGTTGCGCCTGCAACGCGCCAACAGCTAAAGGTTCGCGCGCAGCGGCCGAAAACCAATACGCACCGAAACCGATCGACGCGAAGGCGTTGCGGCCGGTGCCCGACGCAAAGGATTCGCCATGGGTGGTTCAGCATTGATGTCCCTGGGCACGCGCGCCATGGCGGCCAACTATGCGGCGCTGCAGGCCACGGGCCACAACATTGCCAATGCCAATGTGGCCGGCTACTCGCGCCAGCAGGTGGAACTCACCACCAGCGAAGGCATGTTCAACGGTGCCGGCTTCTTCGGCAAGGGCGTGGAGGTGACCACGGTTGTGCGCGCGCACGACGAATACCTCACGCGCGAGGCCGCCGGCGCACGTTCGCTGGCCGCGGCCGACGAAGCGCGGCTGAAAAGCCTGCAACTGATGGAGCGCGTGTTTCCCACTGGCGAGGCCGGCGTGGGTTATGCAACGGGGCAGTTCCTGAACGCCATGAGTGACCTGGCCGCCCGGCCTGCTGACTCGGCCACGCGCCAGGTCGTGCTGGCACGCGCGGGCGATGTGGCCAGCCGGTTCACCAACGCCGCCGGGCAGCTCGACGCCTTGCAAGGCGGCGTGAACGAAGAGCTGCGCGCCAATGTGGCGCAGGTCAACCAGTTGGCCCAAAGCGTGGCCAGCCTGAACCAAAAGATCGCTGCGGTGCGCGGCCTGGGCCAGCCGCCCAACGACTTGCTCGACGAGCGTGACCGCACCATTGCCGAGCTCAGCAAGTACCTGCAGGTGTCCACCGTCGGCGCCGAAGACGGCTCGCTGGCGGTGTTCATCGGCGGCGGCCAGCGCCTGGTGTTGGGCGCCAGCGCGGAACAGCTGGTCATCACGCAAGACGCCAGCGACGCGTCGCGCAGCGCGCTGGCCGTCAAGCAGACCAGCGGCTTGCGCAACATCGATCCGCAGGGCCTGGGCGGGGGCGCCATCAGCGGCCTGCTGCGTTTCCAGAACGACGACCTGGTTGACGGCCGCGTGGCGCTGGGCCAACTGGCCGCGGCCTTTGCCGGCAAGATGAACGAGCAGCAAGCCCTGGGCCTGGACATGCGCCAGCCTGCCGGCAGCGGCTCGCCGCTGTTCAGCATCGGCGCGCCGCGTGCCGTGCCAGCGGCGAGCAATGCGGTGGCGGCCGGTGGCGCCTTCGTGGGCAGCGTCAGCCTGGCCACGGTGGACGCCACGCAACTGCAAGCCAGCGAGTACGACCTGGTGGCCGACCCGGCCGGCGCATCGGGCGTGTGGCAACTCACGCGCAAGAGCGACGGCCTGGTGCGCAGCGTGGCCAGCGGCGACGTGGTCGACGGCTTTCGCATCACCCTGAGCACGCCCGCGCCGACGGCGGCCGATCGCTTCTTGCTGCAGCCCGTCAGCCGCGCCGCCAGTGGCATGGCCCGCATGCTCGACGACCCGCGCGGCGTGGCCGCGGCACTGGCCGTATCCGCCACCAGCGCCGGCGCCAACACCGGCACGGCCAGCGTGGCCAGGCTGGCCGTGGTGAGCCCCAGCCTGAATGCGGGGATCACGGCCGGCATCAGCTTCAGCAACGACGCCGGCGCCTACAACTGGGAGCTGCGCGATGCCGGCAACGCGCTGGTTTCAAGCGGCAGCGGCACCTGGACGCCCGGCGCGCCGATCGCCTTGAACGGCTTCGAGCTTGAACTCAACGGCGTGCCCAAGACGGGCGACGCCTTCAGCGTGGGCAAGACGGCCTTTCCCGGCAGCAACAACGGCAATGCGCTGGCCTTCTTGAGCCTGCGCGACGCCAAACTGATAGGCCGCGAAACGCTGGCCGGCGGTGGCATCGCTGGCGGCGCCACCCTGACCGATGCCTACGCTTCGGCGCTGGCCGGCGTGGGGGTGCGCGTACAGGGCGCCAACACGGCGGCCGGGATGTCGGCCACGTTGGCCAACCAGGCCGAAGACGCCCGCGCCTCAAAGGCGGGCGTGAACCTCGATGAAGAGGCCGCACGCCTGATCCAGTACCAGCAGAGCTACCAGGCCGCGGCCAAGCTGCTGCAGGTGGCGCAAAGCCTGTTCGATACCTTGCTCCAGGTGGCAGGCCGCTGACGCCAGTCTGAAGGGAAACGACATGACCCGCATCACCACCGCCAACGCCTTCGACAATTCAGTGCGCACGCTGCAAGAGCGCGCGCGCGAAGTCAGCCAGGCGCAAGACCGCCTCACCAGCGGCAAGCGCATCAGCCAGGCCAGCGACGACCCCACCGCCGCGGCACGCATCGAGCGCGCCCTGGCCACCCAGGCGCGCAGCGTGGCCGACCAGCGCGGCCTGGAAGCCAGCCGCAACGCCATGCAGCAAACCGAAGGCGCGCTGGGCCAGGCCGACGACTTGATGCAACTGGCGCGCGAACTCGTGGTACAGGCCGGCAATGGCAGCTACAGCGACGCCGAGCGTGCCAACCTGGGCCAGCGCCTGCGCGGTGTGCGCGACCAGTTGCTGGCCGTGGCCAACCGCGGTGACGGTGCCGGTGGCCACCTCTTCGGTGGCCAGGGCGCGGCGCAGCCGCCGTTCGTCGATGCCGCCGGCGGCGTGCAATACCGCGGCCAGGGCGGGCAGATGAAGGTGGTGGCCGGCGAGCCGCTGCCCATGACGCAGGACGGCGCCGAAACCTGGCTCCAGGCACCCAGCGGCAATGGCGCGTTCGAAACCGCGCCCGCTGCTGGCAACAGCCCCGGCGCCTGGATCGACGCCGGGCGGCCGACCAACCCGGCCGCGCTCACCGGCGCCAACTACCAGGTGGTGTTCGCCGCGAGCGCCGGGGCGATGAGCTACTCGGTGCTGAAAAATGGCGCGGCCACGGCCCTGACCAATCAACCCTACGTGGCGGCGCAAGCGATCGAGTTCGACGGCATGGCCGTGGCGGTGAACGGCAGCCCGGCGGCCGGCGACGCCTTTGACGTCAAGCCCGCCACACCCAGCCTGAGCGTCTTCGCCGCTCTCGACCGCGCGGCCAGCGAATTGACCACGCCCTACCGCAGCGGCGCGCAGGTGGCGCAGACGGTGCACTTCGGCCTGCGCGACATCGACGCCTCGCTGGGCCGGCTGCAATCGCGCCGCGCCGATGCCGGTGAAACCCTGAACCGCACCGACGCCATCGAGCAGCGGCTGAGCGCCACCAGCGTGGCCGCGCAGAGCGAACGCTCGTTGGCCGAAGACCTGGACATGGTGGCCGGTGTTTCGGCCTTTCAAAACAAGCAAAGTGGCTACGACGCCGCGCTCAAGACCTATGCCATGGTGCAGCGGCTGTCGTTGTTCCAATACCTGAACGTCTGACCGCGCCTGCCGCCCATGGCGTAGCAAGACCCTCGGAGCGCCATGCAAGACCACCCCGTACTGGGCCAGGTCGCCCTGGGCTACTGCCCGGTGATCGACCGCCACCGCAACGTCACCGCCGCCCGGCTGAGCGTCTTTCCGCTGCGCCCGGATGTTTTGCCCGACGCTGCCGACCTGGTGGCTTGCCTGGCCGAGGTGTTTCCGCTGGATGGCGGCGAAGTCTGCATCAACGCCGCCGGCGAAGGCCTGTTGCAGGGCCTGCTGGGCGCCGCGCCGCCGGCCAACATGATGATCGAGGTGCCGGCTTTCATGGCCGCCGACCCGGCCAACGCTGCCGCCTTGCAGGCCGTGCATGCGGCGGGCAGCACACTGCTGGTCAAGGGCCGGCCGGTGGTGGCGCTGCCGCGCGACGTGCTGCCCTGCTTCAAGCATTCGATCATTGACTATGACGACGACCGGCGCACCAGCGCGGCGGCGCCGGCCGGGCAAGAGCGGCGCATCACGCACATGCAATCGGGTGTGCGTACCTTGGCCGAAATGGAAGACAGTTTCAAGCGCGGCGCCAGCGCCGTGCTCGGCTGGCCCACCGAGGACGTGCCCGTCAAATCGGGTGCCGGCAAGCAGGCGCCACCGGCCCTGCAGGTGATCGTCGACCTGATCAAGAAGGTTGACCAGCAGCAACCCATCGACAAGCTGGAGGCGGTGCTCACCAACGACCCCACGCTGGCCTTTCGGCTGCTGCGCTACATCAACTCACCGGCCTTCGGCTTGCGCGTGGAGATCAGCTCGTTTCGCCACGCCATCATGATGCTGGGCTACCAGAAGTTGAAGCGCTGGCTGGCCCTGCTGCTGGCCACCGCCAGCAAAGACACGAACATGAAGCCGGTGATGTTTGCCGCCGTGCGCCGCGGCCTGTTCATGGAGCAACTGGTGCGCGGCAGCGGTGACGATGACCTGCGCAGCGAAATGTTTTTGTGCGGTGTCTTCTCGCTGCTCGACCGGCTGATGGGCCAGCCCTTTGCCGAGATGCTGAAAACCATTCCCGTGCCCGAGCGCGTGTTCCAGGCGCTGGTGCATGACAGCGGGCCGTTCCGGCCTTACATCGACGTGGTGCGCGCGGTGGAGCAGGAGTCGCTGTACGACATCCGCGACGCGGCCGATGCGCTGATGATCAGCGTGGCCGAAGTCAACCGCGCCTTGTTGCGCGCGCTGGTGGCGGCGCGGCAGGTGAGCTGAAGGCTTAAAACAGCAGCGACCCGGGCGCGGCGAGCGCCAGAGGCGGTATAGGCAGGGCCATTCGCCCGACGATGCGTTGGCAGATGTAGCCCACAAGCGCACGCCAGCGGTCAACTGCCGTTTCTAGGGTCAAGCTTCGGCAACTGCTCCGCAGCACGTCTGACGTCGCTGATGGCCGCATGCACATTGGCGATCATCGATTTGATCAGGCCCGCCTGGGCGTGCATCGGCGTGAGGTACAGCAATGTCTGGCCCACCACGCGGTAGTCGCTGGCGGCATTGCGCAGCGCGATCGCACCGTAGAGCTGAATGTCGTCGTTGATCTTCTGCAGCGTTGCGGTAAACGGCGCGACCGCCGTGGCGGTCCGGGGCTGTGCGACAGCAGAACCCATCAGCAGCAAACCGACCACCACAGTTCAAAAGCGAGCGTGCGAGCGAAGGTCCATCGTTGTCTGCGTGTGCCGGTCAGAACCAGCGAGATGGGTGAATGAAAGAGTCATAGGTTGAAGGCTTCGCCAGTGGGTACACGGGGCGCTCAGGCGGCGTGCACATGTTGATCACGCGTACTTCAGCTCCCCCGTCTTGCCGCGGAACACGCGGTACGAAAACACGGTGTAGCCGGCAATGGCCGGCACCGAGATGCAGGCGCCGAACAGGATGACCTTCAGCGCCGCCGGGCTGCTGGCAGCCTGCCAGATGGTCAGCTGGTCCAGCACCACATAGGGGTAGATGCTGTAGGCCAGGCCCAGAAAGCCAAGCACAAAAACCAGGATCAACAGCACGAAGGGCAACCAGCACAGCGGGCCCAGCACCTGGCGGGTTTTCAGCACTGCCAGCACCGCGTACAGGCTGACGCCCGTCATCAGCGGAATGGCCATCAGCGCAATCATCTCGGGCAATACAAACCAGCGCTCGCGCACCGTGGCGCTGACCCACGGCGTGGCCATGGAAATCAGCACCAGCCCGCCCACCATCGGGGCCCAAGCGGTGCGCGCCCACAGCACCGCGCGTTGCTGCAGTTCACCTTCAGTTTTCATCACCAGCCAGGTGGCACCCATCAGCACATACGCCATCGGTAGTGCGATGGCAATGGCGGCGGCAAACAGCGGGTAGTTCCAGCCGCTGCCGAAGCCGCTGACATAACGCCCCAGCATCCAGCCCTGGGACACCGCGGCCAGCGTGGAGCCGGCGAAGAACAGCCGGTCCCAGGTTTGTTTGTGCGTGTCCTTGGCCTTGACCCGAAAGTCAAAGGCCACGCCACGCAGCGTCAGCCCGATCAGCATCAGCGTCACCGGCAAGTACAGCTCACCCAGCACCAGGCCATGGGCTTTGGGGAAGGCCACCAGCAGGATGCCCACCCCCAGCACCAACCAGGTTTCGTGGGCGTCCCAGAAGGGGCCGATGGAAGCCACCATGACGTCCTTCTCGGCATCCGTTGCACGGTGCATCAGCATGCCCACGCCCAGGTCATAGCCGTCGCTGATGACGTAGATCAACATCGACACACCCATCAGCGCCATGAAGATCACCGGCAGCGCGTCGTCGAAGCTCATGAGGTTCATGCGCTGCCTCCTTGCACCACCGGCGAGGTGGTCGCGCCAGCCGGTGTCACGGCCTGTTCGATGGCATCCCGTTGCAGCACCTCTTCCGGTTTTTCGGCCATGTACTTCAGCACGCTCACGTAAGCGACGATCAATGCCAGGTACAGCAGCAGGTACAGCACCAGGGTGAACGCGATCATGCTTGAGGGCACCTTGCTCACCACGTCGGCGGTGCGCACCAGGCCATAAACGATGAACGGTTGGCGGCCGATCTCGGTGACGTACCAGCCGGCCACCGTGGCCACCCAGCCTGAGAACGTCATGCCGGCAAAGAGCCACAGCACGGCGCGCGGCAGGCCTGCGGGCTGCCACTTCGCGCGCCGCAACAGCCACCAGCCGAGCCAGCTGGTGGCGAGCATCAGCAGGCCCATGCCGACCATGATGCGAAAGCCGAAGAACACCGGCAGGGGTGGTGGGTGCGCACTGGCGAAACTGTTCAGGCCCTTGATCTCGCCATCGAGTTCGTGGGTGAGTATCAGGCTGGCCAGCTTGGGCACTTTGATCTCGAAGTGGTTCATGCGCTTGTCGGCGTCGGGCACGGCAAACAGCAGCAGCGGCACGCCACGTTCGGTGTCCCACACGCCTTCCATCGCGGCCACTTTGGCCGGCTGGTGCTTCAGTGTGTTCAGCCCGTGCAGGTCGCCGACGAAGATCTGCACCGGGATCAGCACTGCGGCCAGCGTCAACCCCACCCGCATCACACGCGGCGCCGAACGCTGTGCCACCTGGCGCAGCACCTGCCAGGCCGACAGGCCGACGAGCAGGAAGGCGCAGGTCAGCGCCGATGCCAGCAGCACGTGCGTAAAACGATAGGGGAATGAGGGGTTGAAGATGACGTCGAACCAGCTCTTGACCTGGAAAGTGCCGTCGACAATTTCATGCCCGGCCGGCGTCTGCATCCACGAGTTCAACGCCAGGATCCAGAAGGCCGACAAGGTGGTGCCGAAGGCGACGAAGAAGGTCGACATCAGGTGCACCCTCTCGCTCACCTTGCCGTGGCCGAACAACATGACGCCCAGAAAGCCGGCCTCCAGGAAGAACGCCGTCATCACCTCGTAGCCGAGCAGCGGCCCGGCAATGTCACCCACACGCTCCATGAAGCCCGGCCAGTTGGTGCCGAACTGGAAGCTCATCGTGATGCCGCTGACCACGCCTAACGCAAAAGTTAGCGCGAAGACCTTGGTCCAGAAACGGTAGGCGTCGAGCCAGCCCTGGGCCGCCGCCGGGTCGTTGCGCCGCAGGCTGAGCCAACGCCAGCGGAAGAACAGCAGCAGCCAGGCCAGGCCGATGCTGATCGTGGGGAACAGGATGTGGAAGGTAATGTTGGCCGCGAATTGCACGCGGGCCAGCATGAGGGCGTCCATGCGGCCTTCTCCTTTGCGCTGTGGTCTATGGGTGATCGGCGATCGCCAATCGCCAATCGCCGTTTGCTGCTTGCTGCTTGCTCACTGCATGTGCTGGCCGCCGTTGATGGCGATATTAGCGCCGGTCACGAAGGCCGCTTCTTCGGATGCAAGATAGATGATCAACCCCGCGACTTCCTCGGGCTTGCCAAGCCGCCCGACCGGGATGTGCGGCAGGATCTTGCTGTCGAGCACCTCCTTCGGAATCGCGGTCACCATCTTCGTGCCGATGTAGCCGGGTGAGATGGTGTTGACGGTCACGCCCCGCTTGGCCGTTTCGAGCGCCAGCGCCTTGGTGAATCCGTGCACGCCGGCCTTGGCTGCGGAGTAGTTGGTCTGCCCGAACGCACCCTTCGAGCCGTTGACCGACGACACATTGATGATGCGGCCCCAGCCGCGTTCAGCCATGCCGTCGGCAACCTGCTTGGTCATGTTGAACAGGCTGTCGAGGTTGGTGCGCAGCACCGCGTCCCAGTTGACCTTGTCCATCTTCTTGAAGGTGGTGTCGCGCGTGATGCCGGCGTTGTTGACCAGGATGTCGACCGCGCCAGCCTTGCTCTGCACCTCGGCCACCGCCTTGACGCAGGAGTCGTAGTCGGCCACGTCGCAGGCCACGGCCAGGATGTCGTAGCCCTTGCCCTTCATGCTGCTCACCCACTCGCCATGGGCTTTGTTGCCCGGCGAATAGGTGACGACCACCTTGTAGCCGGCATCGGCCATCTTGGTCGAGATCGTCTCGCCCAGCCCGCCCATGCCGCCCGTGACGAGAACCACTTTTTGCTGTGCCATGTCTATCTCCTTCGGTGTTGTCGATGAGGTGAGGGAAGTCTGCGTCAGCGCTCGATCGTCAGGGCCACGCCCAAACCGCCGCCGATGCACAGCGAGGCGATGCCCTTGTGTGCGTCGCGCTTGATCATTTCGTGGATCAGTGTCACGAGGATGCGGCAACCCGAGGCGCCGATCGGGTGGCCGATGGCGATGGCGCCGCCGTTGACATTGACCTTGCTCAGATCCCAGCCCATTTCCTGGTGCACCGCGCAGGCCTGCGCGGCGAAGGCTTCGTTGATCTCCAGCAGATCCAGGTCGGCGGGCTTCCAGCCGGCGCGCTCGAGCGCCTTGCGCGCGGCGGGCACCGGGCCCATGCCCATGAAGGCGGGGTCGAGACCAGCACTGGCATAGCTGGCGATGCGGGCCAATGGCTTCAGGCCCAATGCCGCGGCCTTCTTCGCCGACATCACCACCACGCCGGCGGCGCCGTCGTTCAACCCCGAGGCGTTGCCGGCGGTCACGCTGCCGGCCTTGTCGAACGCCGGGCGCAGGCCGGCCAAGCCTTCGGCGCTGGTCTTGCGGTTGATGAATTCGTCGGCGGCGAAGACCACCGGGTCACCCTTCTTCTGCGCGATGCTGAAGGGCACGATCTCGTCCTTGAAGCGGCCCGCTTCCTGGGCGGCGGCGGCCTTCTGCTGCGAGCCCAGGGCCAGCGCGTCTTGCTGCTCGCGCGTCACGCCGTACTTCTTGGCCACGTTCTCGGCCGTGATGCCCATGTGGTACTGGTTGTAGACGTCCCACAGGCCGTCGGTGATCATCGAATCGATCATCTTCCAGTCGCCCATGCGCTGGCCGTCGCGCGAGCCCAGCAGCACGTGCGGGCTCAAACTCATGCTTTCCTGGCCGCCGGCGATGACGATCTCGCTGTCGCCATCACGAATCGCCTGCGCGGCCAGCATCACCGCCTTCAGGCCCGAGCCGCAGACCTTATTGATGGTCATGGCCGGCACCGCTTGCGGCAGGCCAGACTTGATGACCGACTGGCGCGCCGGGTTCTGCCCGGTGCCGGCTTGCAGCACCTGGCCAAGGATGACCTCGTTGATCTGCTCGCCACTCAGTTTGGCGCGCAGCAGCAGTTCGCGAATCACGGCGGCGCCAAGTTCGGTCGCGGGCGTCTTGGCCAGCGTGCCGCCGAATTTGCCAACGGCCGTGCGGGCGGCGGCAACGATGACGATGTCTTCCATGGGAATCTCCTCGGGGGTTTGGGTAGGGATCGGGGCGAAGGGAATCAGGCGGCTACGGGTTCGGTGAAGTCGAGCATTGCGGTCAGCGGCGCCATGCGGGCGCCTGGGCGCTTGCGGCCAGGGCACATTGAAAGCAGCAGACCACGGCGGACCAGCGGGTCGGAACGGGGGGGTCGGTGGCCATGGTGATTCCTGAGTGACTCCTGCGTGGGGGGATGGCGCTGCGTCAATGCAGTTTCACATGCGGCTCGGTACGCCGCGTGATCAGGCGTGCCAGCGTGTCGAGCGCCATCTTCGGGAAGCCGTGCAGCGCCAGCTCGTGCATCTTGTACAGCGACACGTACATCAGGCGCGCGAAGGCGCCTTCGATCATCAGGCTGCCGCCCATCAGCCCGCCCATCATGTTGCCGACGGTGCTGTACTCGCCCAGCGACACCAGCGAGCCGAAGTCGCGGTAGCGGTACGGCTGAAGCAGCTTGTTCGACAACCGGCGCTTGATCTGTGCCGCCACATGCGAGGCCTGCTGGTGCGCCGCCTGTGCGCGTGGAGGGACGAAGCCACCCTTGCCCCCGTTGGCCTCGGGCCAGGCACAGGCCGCGCAGTCGCCGATGACGAAGATATCGTCGTCGCGCGTGGTCTGCAGGGTGGGCTTCACGACGAGTTGGTTGATGCGGTTGCTTTCCAGGCCGGCGATGTCCTTCAGAAAGTCCGCCGCCTTGACACCAGCCGCCCACACCACCAGCTCCGCGGGCAGGATGCGCCCGTCCGACAGGCACACGCCGTCGGGCTGCACCGAGGCCACTTTGGCCGACGTGTGCACGACGACACCGAGCTTGCGCAACAAATCCAGCGTCGCCTGCGACAGGCGCGGCGGCAGCGCTGGCAACACTCGGTCGGCGGCTTCGATCAGGTTGACCTGGATATCCTTCTCGGCGTCAACGCGGTCCAAGCCGTACGCCACCACCTCGCGTGTCGTTCGATGCAGTTCGGCGGCGAGCTCGACTCCGGTGGCGCCGGCGCCGATGATCGCCACGTGCAGCTGTTCGGGCCGCAACGGCGTCGACTGCGCGTGCGCCCGGATGCAGGCGTTGACCATGCGGGCGTGGAAGCGCTGCGCGTCGGCCTTCGATTCAAGCTTCAGCGCGTGTTCGGCGACTCCCGGGGTGCCGAAGTCGTTGCTCAGGCTGCCCAACGCCAGCACCAGCGTGTCGTAGCCGAACACGCGGTCAGGCGTGACCTCGCGGCCCTCGTCGTCACGGTAGGGCGCGACGCGCACCTCGCGCCTCTGACGGTCCAATGCCGTCATCTCGCCGATGCGGAAGCGGAAGTGGTGCCAGTGCGCCTGTGCCAGGTAGTCCACCTCGTGGGCGCTGAGATCCATGCTGCCGGAGGCGATCTCGTGCAGCTTGGGCTTCCAGACATGGGTTCGGTTCTTGTCGATCAGCGTGACCTCGGCCAGGCCTCGCTTGCCCAGCGTGTCGCCCAGCCGGGTGGCCAGTTCCAGCCCGCCGGCGCCGCCGCCGACGATGACGATGCGTTGCTTGGTCTCGGGTGGGGTCATGTCAACTGCTGCGTCAGCGACAGCGGCGTGTTGGTGGCCTGCGCGATGAACACGGCGGCCATCGTCAGATAGATCGCGGTGCCGTCGAGATTGAACGAATAGCCGGTGGGCACGACGAGGCCGACGGTGGACTTGCGCACGCAAAGGTTCTCAAGCTTGGCCATCATGCGCGGCAGCACAGATTCGGACGAAGAAGTATCGAGCACGATCAGCAGTTCCTCTTTGATTTACTTGATGAACTTCCAGATCGAGAAGCCATGCGCCCTGGCGATCCCGCCGAGCACGATGAATATGAATACCAGGCAAGTGGCGTAGAAGGTACCCATCAGCTTGGCCAAGGGGATCAGCGAGGCCAGGCCGTACTTGCCGATTGTGAACGCCATCGCGCCGAACGCGCCGATCGGGGCCACCTTCATGATGAAACCGACGATCGCGAACAGCACGTGCGATGCCTTCTCGATGAAGTCGAACACCAGTGTGCCGCGGACGCCGAAGCGGTGCAGCGCAAAGCTGAACATCAACGAAAACAGCAGCACCTGCAGCATCTCGCCCTTGGCGAAAGCATCCACCACCGTGCTCGGGATCACCGCGAGCAGGAACTCGGTGGTCGTCTGCATCTTGCCGGGCCCGGTGTAGGCGGCAATCGACTTGCTGTCGAGCGAAGCCGCGTCGATGTTCATGCCCACGCCCGGCTGCACCACGTTGACGATCACCAGACCGACGATCAGTGCGATCGTGCTGACGATCTCGAAGTACAGCAGCGCATAGCCGCCCGTCTTGCCGACGCTCTTCATGTCCTTCATGCCGGCGATGCCCACCACCACGGTGCAGAAAATGATCGGCGCGATGATCATCTTGATCAGCTTGATGAAGCCGTCGCCGAGCGGCTTCATCGCAGCGCCGGTCTCGGGCCAGAAGTGGCCGAGCAAGATGCCAACGACGATCGCCGTGATGACCTGGAAATAAAGCGACTTGTAGAACGGCGTGTGGATCGGGTCTTTATCCATGGCGGTCGCCTTCAAGAGTTCGGGTGCAACAACAGCAGCATGCCTGCGGTGACGCTCAGTCGATCTTCCACGCTTCGGCACGTTGCGAGCCAGCATCCACCGTCGCCAGTGCCGTCATGTTGACGATGCGGCGCACGGTGGACGAGGGCGTGAGGATGTGAACCGGCCGCGCCGCGCCCAGCAGGATGCCGCCGACCGTCAGGCCGCCGCCGGCAGCGATGCGCAGCAGGTTGTAGGAGATGTTGGCCGCGTCCACATTGGGCATCACCAGTACGTTGGCCTGCTCGGTCAGGCCCGAGTCGGGAAACTCGCGGTCGAGGATCTCTTTCGACAACGCGGCGTCGCCACGCATCTCGCCGTCGATGGCGAGCTTCGGGTCGCGCGAGCGCACCAGCGCCAGCGCCTCGCGCATCTTCAACGCCGCCGGCGCATCCGAGCCGCCGAAGCTGGAATGCGACAGCAAGGCCACGCTCGGCGTGACGCCGAAGCGGCGCACCTCTTCGGCCGCCAGCAGCGCGATCTCGGCCACCTGCTCTGCCGTCGGGTCGGCATTCACGTGCGTGTCGCAGATGAACAGTTGCCTCCCGGGCAGCAGCAGCATCTGCATCGCGGCGAAGGTCTGCGTGCCGGGCCGCAGGCCGATCACGTCGCGCACGTAAGCCAGGTGGTCGGCGTAGCGGCCGATGGTGCCGCACAGCATCGCGTCGGCCTTGCCCTGGCGCACCAGCATCGCGCCGAGCAAGGTGCCACGGCTGCGCATCTCCGTGCGTGCCAGGGTGGGCGAAACGCCGCCCCGCCGTGGCAGTTGGTAGTAGGCCTGGCTCGCGTCGCCGTACACCGCAGGGTCGAGCGGGTCGACGCATTCGCAATCGCCATCACTACCCCCAACACCCAGGGTCAGCCGAAGGCCGTACTGCGCGATGCGCTCGGCGATGACCTTGGGCCGCCCGACCAGCAACGGCCGGGCGATGCCTTCATCGACCACCACCTGCGCCGCGCGCAGCACACGTTCGTCTTCGCCTTCGGCATAGACGACGCGTTTGGGCGCGCGCTTGGCGGCGGCGAACACCGGCTGCATCGCGCTGCCCGACTGGTAGACGAACTGGCTCAGGCGCTGGCGGTAGGCTTCCAGGTCGGCGATCGGGCGCGTTGCCACGCCGCTGTCCATCGCCGCCTTGGCCACCGCAGGCGCCACGACCTCGATCAGCCGCGGATCGAAGGGCTTCGGGATCAGGTACTCGGCGCCGAAGCGCAGACCCACCGCGCCGTAGGCCTGCGCCACCACTTCGGGGATCTCGGCATGCGCCAGATCGGCGATGGCGCGCACGGCGGCGAGCTTCATTTCCTCGTTGATCGTCGTTGCACCCACGTCGAGCGCGCCGCGGAAGATGAACGGGAAACACAGCACGTTGTTGACCTGGTTCGGATAGTCCGAACGGCCCGTGCCGAGGATCGCGTCCGGGCGTGCCGCCAGTGCGTCTTCCGGCAGGATTTCCGGCGTCGGGTTGGCCATCGCCAGGATGATGGGGTCGCGCGCCATCAGCGTGACCATTTCGGGCTTGAGCACGCCGCCGGCCGACAGGCCGAGGAACACGTCGGCCCCGCCGATGATCTCGGCCAGCTTGCGTGCCGGCGTCTGCTGCGCATAACGGGCCTTGTTCGGGTCCATCTGCTCCTTGCGGCCGACATAGACCACGCCGGCGCTGTCGGAGACGAAGATGTTGCGCATCGGCAGCCCGAGGCTGACGATCAGGTCCAGGCAGGCCAGCGCCGCAGCGCCCGCACCCGAGGCGACGAGCTTGATGTCGCCGATGTCCTTGCCGACATGCTTCAACGCGTTCAGGATCGCCGCCGCGGCGACGATGGCGGTGCCATGCTGGTCGTCGTGAAAGACCGGGATCTTCATGCGCTCGCGCAGCTTGGTCTCGATGTAGAAACACTCGGGCGCCTTGATGTCTTCGAGGTTGATGCCGCCGAAGGTCGGCTCCATGCGCGCGATGGTGTCGATCAGCTTGTCGGGGTCGAGTTCGTCGAGCTCAATGTCGAACACGTCGATGCCGGCGAACTTCTTGAACAGGCAGGCCTTGCCTTCCATCACTGGCTTGCCGGCCAGCGGCCCGATGTTGCCCAGGCCCAGCACCGCCGTGCCGTTGGTGATCACAGCCACCAGGTTGGCGCGCGAAGTGAGGTTCATCGCCTGCGCCGGGTCGCGCGCGATCTCCATGCAGGCGTCGGCCACGCCGGGTGAATAGGCCAGCGCCAGGTCGCGCTGGGTGGCCATCGCCTTGGTCGGGTTGACCGAGATCTTGCCTGGCGTGGGGTAGCGGTGGTATTCGAGTGCGGCGTCGCGCAGGTTGTCTGCCATGGATAACTCCTCGATCAGTCAGGCCGCATCGCGGCGGGGATGTCGTGTCCAGTCGCGACGCCGAGTGCGCGCCGGGTCGAAGGCCAGGTCGATGGCCATGGGCTATTTCTTCTTCTGCGGCGGCAGATCGGTGCAATGGCCTTCGAAGACTTCGGCGGCCATGCCGATCGACTCGCCCAGCGTTGGGTGCGGGTGGATGGTCTTGCCGATGTCGGCCGGCTCGCAACCCATCTCGATGGCCAGGCAGACCTCGCCGATCAGATCGCCGGCATGGGTGCCGACGATGCCACCGCCGATCACGCGGTGCGTGGCCTCGTCGAAGATCAGCTTGGTGAAGCCCTCGTCGCGGCCGTTGGCGATGGCGCGGCCTGACGCCGCCCAGGGGAACACGGCCTTGCCGAACTTGATGCCTTGCGCCTTGCATTCCTCCTCGGTCTTGCCGGCCCAGGCCACCTCGGGGTCGGTGTAGGCCACCGACGGAATCTGGCGGGCGTCGAAGAAGCTCGCTTCGCCGTGCGCGACCTCGGCCGCCACATGCGCTTCGTGTACCGCCTTGTGCGCCAGCATCGGTTGGCCGACGATGTCGCCGATGGCGAAGATGTGCGGCACGTTGCTGCGCATCTGCTTGTCAACGTTGATGAAGCCGCGGTCGGTGACGGCGACGCCGGCTTTTTCGGCGCCGATCTGCTTGCCGTTCGGGCTGCGGCCCACGGCCACCAGCACCAGGTCGTAGAGCTGCGATTCCTTTGGCGCCTTTTCGCCTTCGAAGGCCACCTCAATGCCGGCCTTCGTTGCCTTCCCGCCAACAGTCTTGGTCTTCAGCATGACCTGGCCGAAACGGTGCGCGTTCATCTTTTCCCACACCTTGACGAGATCGCGGTCCGGGCCCTGCATCAGGCCATCGAGCATTTCGACGACGTCGATGCGCGTGCCAAGCGTCGAATAAACGGTGGCCATCTCCAGGCCGATGATGCCGCCGCCGATCACCAGCATGCGCTTCGGAATGCTTTTGAGCAGCAGCGCTCCTGTGCTGTCCACGACGCGCTCGTCCTCGGGCATGAAGGGCAGTTTCACCGCCTGGCTGCCGGCCGCGATGATGGCCTTGGCAAACTTGACGACCCGTCTGCTGCCGTCGGCCGCCACCACTTCGACATGATGCGGATCGAGGAAGCTGCCCACACCCGTCACCACCTCGACCTTGCGCGCCTTGGCCATGCCGGCCAGGCCGCCGGTGAGCTTCTTGACGACGCCGTCCTTGAAGCCGCGCAGCTTGTCGAGGTCGATCTCCGGCGCGCCGAACTTGATGCCGTGGTCGGGCAGGTGCCTGACTTCGTCCATCACCGAGGCCGTGTGCAGCAGCGCCTTCGACGGGATGCAGCCGACGTTCAGGCACACGCCGCCCAGCGTGGCGTAGCGCTCCACCAGCACGGTTTTCATGCCGAGGTCGGCGCTGCGGAAGGCGGCCGAGTAGCCGCCCGGGCCAGCGCCGAGCACCAGCACTTCGCAGTCGATGTCGGCCTTGCCGGTGTAAGTCGCGGCATTGGGGATCGGCACCGGCGCGGCGACGGGAGCAGACACCGGAGCCTTGGCCGGCGCTGCAGGTGTCGGTGCCGGCGCGGCTGCGGTGGCTCCTGCCGCCTCGACGACCAGGATCACCGAGCCCTCGCTCACCTTGTCATTCACCTTGACCTTGATCTCCTTGACCACGCCGGCATGCGTGGACGGAATCTCCATCGAGGCCTTGTCCGACTCGACCATCATCAGCCCGGTCTCGACGGCGATCGTTTCGCCGACCTGGACCATCAGCTCGATCACTGCGACATCCTTGAAGTCGCCGATGTCGGGCACCTTCACTTCCACGAGTTGAGTCATGACAGCGGCCTCTTAAAACATGATGCGCCGCATGTCGGCGAGCAGATTGGCGAAGTGCACGTTGAAGCGCGCCGCAGCGGCGCCGTCGATGACGCGGTGGTCCCACGACAGCGACAGCGGCAGCGTCAGCCGCCAGGCCGATGTCTTGCCGTCATTGGAATGCTGCTTCCAGTAGCTCTTGCACACGCCCATGATGGCCACCTCGGGGGCATTGATGATGGGTGTGAAGTAGATGCCGCCGATGCCGCCGAGCGAGCTGATGGTGAAGGTGCCGCCCGACATTTGGTCGGGCTTCAACTTGCCGTCCCGCGCCAGCTTGGCCAGCTCGCCCATCTCCTTGGTGATCTCGGGAATCGTCTTCTTGTCGCAGTCGCGGATCACCGGCACCATCAGCCCGTTCGGCGTGTCGGCGGCGAAGCCGATGTGCCAGTAGTTTTTCAGCACCAAGGCGTCGCCTTCCAGGCTGGCGTTGAACTCGGGGAACTTCTTCAGCGTCGCGACCGCCGCCTTCATCATGAACGGCAGCATGCTGACCTTGACGCCGCTCTTTTCCAGCTCCTTGTTCATCTGCACGCGGAAGGTTTCGAGGTCGGTGATGTCGGCCTCGTCATGCGTGGTGACGTGCGGGATGACAACCCAGTTGCGGTGCAGGTTGGCGGCAGAGATCTTCTTGATGCGCGACAGTTCCTTGCGCTCGATGGGACCGAACTTCGCGAAGTCCACCTTGGGCCAGGGCAGCAGGTCCAGCCCCGCGCCACCGGCGGACGGTGCCGCGGCGGCCTTGCCGGCCGGGGCCGCGGACGATGCGGCGCCGCCGCCCTCCGCGAACGCTTCGACATCGGCGCGCACGATCCGGCCATGCTCGCCAGTGCCCTTGACCTTGCCGAGATCAACGCCCAGTTCGCGCGCCAGCTTGCGCACGGCCGGGCCGGCGTAGGCCAGCGCAAAGGCCGCTTCATCGACGCCGCCGGCCGTTGCTGCGGGCGCCGTGTGTGCTGTCGCCGGTGGCGGCACGGACGTGCCCGCGGGTGCCGCCGCCGTAGCGGCCGGCGCATCCCCCGTCGCGTCCCCGGTCAACAGCGCCACGATGACGCTGCCCTCGCTGACCTTGTCCCCCACCTTGACGCGGATCTCCTTCACCACGCCACCCAGCGGCGCCGGCACGTCCATCGTCGCCTTGTCGGATTCGAGCGAGATCAACGGGTCTTCAGCCTTCACCGTGTCGCCCACGCTGACGAAGATTTCGATCACCGGCACGTCCGTGAAGTCGCCGATGTCGGGTACCTTGATGTCGATTGCTTGGCTCATTTGTGCACCCTTGCGTGTCAGACGGTCCACGGCGCGGCGCGCTCGGTGTCCAGCCCATACTTCGCGATCGCCTCGGCCACCACCACCGGCTTGATCGCGCCGTCGTCGGCCAGCGCTTTCAGCGCCGCCACAGCCACGTAGTAGCGGTCGACCTCGAAGAAGCGGCGCAGCTTGGCGCGGTAGTCGCTGCGGCCGAAGCCGTCCGTGCCCAGCACCACGTAGCGCCGGCCGGCGGCCTGCACGTATTCGCGCACCTGGTCGGCGTAGTTGCGCATGTAGTCGGTCGAGGCGATCACCGGGCCTTCGTGGCCTTCGAGGCAAGCCTCGACCCAGCTCTTGCGCCGCGCCTCGGTCGGGTGCAGCAGGTTCCAGCGCTCTGCGGCCATGCCGTCGCGGCGCAGTTCGTTGTAGCTGGTCGCGCTCCACAGGTCGGCCGTCACGTTGAAGTCGGTCTTCAGCAGTTCGGCCGCAGCCATCACTTCGCGCAGGATGGTGCCGCTGCCCATGAGTTGCACGCGCAGGCCCTTGCCTTTGCCCGATGCGGCCGCCTTGCCGCCGTCCTTCAGCTTGTACAGGCCCTTCAGGATGCCGGCTTCGGCGCCTTCACCCGCCTCGGTGATACCCGGGTGCGGGTAGTTCTCGTTCATCAGGGTGACGTAGTAGTAAACGTCTTCCTGTTCTTCGTACATGCGGCGCATGCCTTCGCGGATGATGGTCACCACCTCGTAAGCGAAGGTCGGGTCGTAGGAGATGCAGTTCGGGATGGTGCCAGCCATGATGTGGCTGTGCCCGTCCTCGTGCTGCAAGCCTTCGCCGTTGAGCGTGGTGCGCCCGGCGGTGCCACCGAGCAGGAAGCCGCGCGCGCGCATGTCGCCGGCCAGCCAGGCCAGGTCGCCGACGCGCTGCAGGCCGAACATCGAGTAGTAGATGTAGAACGGGATCATCGGCACGTTGTTCGTGCTGTACGAGGTGGCAGCGACGATCCAGCTCGACATCGCGCCGCCTTCGTTGATGCCTTCCTGCAGCACCTGGCCGTCCTTCGACTCGCGGTAGTACATCAACTGGTCGGCGTCCTGCGGCTTGTAGAGCTGGCCGACCGACGAGTAGATGCCGAGCTGCCGGAACATGCCTTCCATGCCGAAGGTGCGCGACTCGTCAGGCACGATGGGCACTACGTGCTTGCCGATCGTCTTGTCGCGCACCAGCGTGCCGAGCATCTGCACAAAGGCCATCGTGGTCGAGATCTCGCGCTCGCCGCTGCTGTCGAGCAGGCGCTGGAAGCTCGCCAGCGGCGGAACCGTGAGCGACGCTGACTTGCGCCGCCGCTGCGGCAGGTAGCCACCCAAAGCTTCGCGGCGCGCGCGCAGGTACTTCATCTCCACGCTGTCTTCGGCCGGCTTGACGAAGGGCATGTCGGCCAGTTGTTCGTCCGACACCGGAATCTGGAAGCGGTCGCGGAAGCCGCGCAGTGCGTCCTGCGTCATCTTCTTCGCCTGGTGGGCGATCATCTGCCCTTCGCCCGACTCGCCCATGCCGTAGCCCTTCACCGTCTTGGGCAGGATCAGGGTCGGCTGGCCGGTGTGTTTGACAGCGGCGGCGTAGGCGGCGAACACCTTCTCGGGGTCATGCCCGCCGCGTGTCAGGCTCCAGATCTGGTCGTCGCTCATGTCGGCGACCAGGGCCTTCAGTTCTTCGTACTTGCCGAAGAAGTGCTCACGTACATAGGCGCCGCTCTTGCTCTTGAAGTCCTGGTATTCGCCGTCGACGCACTCTTCCATGCGTTGCAGCAGCAACCCGCTCTTGTCCTTGGCCAGCAGCTTGTCCCAGCCACTGCCCCACAACACCTTGATGACGTTCCAGCCGGCGCCGCGGAACACCGACTCCAGCTCCTGCACGATCTTGCCGTTGCCGCGCACCGGGCCGTCCAGGCGCTGCAGATTGCAATTGATGACGAAGATCAGGTTGTCCAGGTTTTCGCGGCCGGCGAGCGAGATCGCGCCCAGGCTTTCGGGCTCGTCCATCTCGCCGTCGCCCATGAAGGCCCAGACCTTGCGCGACTTCGTCTCGGCCAGGCCGCGCCCCTGCAGGTACTTGAGGAAGCGCGCCTGGTAGATCGCCATCAG
>JAYUQE010000352.1:0-3490 GCA_043756905.1 Burkholderiales bacterium
ATTCTGGTTCCCCCGGTGGCAAGCTGAACCCTGCTTGGGCACCAGGCCCCTATGCCAGGCCTTGCCCAGCACTTCCCCGACAGCTACGGTCACGCCCGCTGCAAGTTCCAAGCCGCCGCGGCGATGCGCACCGCCGCATTGAGCCCGTCTTTCACGATGTCCACCATTTCGACCATGTGAAAGCGCGCGACCCGCAGGGCCGGATCGATGAAGTTGCCAGCGTGGCAGACCTTTTATGCAGCGACGAAGCTTCGTACATCACCGGCCAGACGATTCATGTCGATGGCGGTGTGACGGCGCTGCACCCTTCGGCGTGCAGCACGCGCTGAACCAGAATCAACGCCATGAACACATCACCAACTGAACGCCGCGGCCCCTTGAGCGGCGTGCGCGTGATCGAACTGGCCGGCCTGGGCGCCGCACCCTTTGGCGCCATGATGCTGGCCGACATGGGGGCCGAGGTGATCCGCGTGGACCGCCACGGCCTGCCCGACTTCATGGCCTTCAGCGAGCCGCGCTTTGATGTGATGGGCCGCAACCGGCGCTCGCTGGCACTGAACCTCAAGCGCGAAGGCGCCGTGGAAGTGGTGCTCAGCCTGGTGGAGTCGGCCGATGTGCTGCTTGAAGCCTGGCGCCCCGGCGTGGCCGAACGGCTGGGCGTGGGGCCTGACGTGTGCCTGGCGCGCAAGCCATCGCTGGTGTACGGCCGCATGACGGGCTGGGGCCAGAGCGGCCCGCTGGCGCAGGCCGCCGGCCACGACCTGAACTACATCGCCCTGGCCGGCATGCTCTACCCGTTGGGTGAACCCGACCGCCCGCCACGTTCACCCATGAACCTGATTGGCGACTTTGGCGGCGGCGGCATGCTGCTCGCCTTTGGCGTGGTGTGCGCGGTGCTGGCCGCGCGCCAGTCTGGCCAGGGCCAGGTGGTGGACGCGGCCATGGTGGATGGCGCCGCGCTGCTGGGCAGCATGAACTGGGGCCTGTACGCCGAAGGCCGCTGGCAGCTTGAACGCGGCAGCAACACCAACGACTGCGCGGCGCCGTACTACTCGGCCTATGAGTGCGCCGACGGCAAGTTCGTCTCCATCGCCAGCGCCGAGCCGCAGTTCTATGCCCTGCTGCGCAGCAAGCTCGGCCTGGCGGAGAACGCCGCGTTCGATGCGCAGAACGACCGCAGCCAGTGGCCCGCGCTGAAGACCCAGTTGACCGCGCTGTTTCGCACCCGCACGCGCGCGCAGTGGTGCGAGCTGATGGAGGGCAGCGATGTCTGCTTCGCCCCGGTGCTCGACTGGAACGAAGCCCCGCGCCACCCGCATGCCGTGGCGCGCGAAGCCTTTATTGATGTGGCCGGCGTGACCCAGCCGCGCCCGGCGCCGCGCTTCAGCCACACCACTGTGCCCGCGCCCAGCGCGCCGGTGGCGCATGGGGCCGACACCTTGGCGGTGCTGCGCGAAGTGGGGTTGAGCGATGCGCGCATCCTGCAATTGCAGCAGGCGGGCGCCATTGGCGACGTGCTGGCGCCACCCAGCGCTGCCCGACTCTAACGAATGCGTTGAGCCGCCAGGTTGGCTGGTCAAGCCGCCAACCGGCGCGGCACCTGCACGCATCAGCGCGCCGCGGCGTTTGTCAACGTCGCCGCGACCGGGTGTCGCACCAAGCGGCCGCAGGCACGTGGAATGCCGCCGCGGAAGACCCTAACTTCCGACTTAGGGGGTGGCCCCCGTGATGCGTTGACGGCGCCAACCAGCGCGCCGCAGAATCACTTGGCCATACAACTGCTTCGCAATTCGGCGAGCAGGTATCAGGCAACCGGGCAGACCCCCGCCGCGATGTCAGCTCACCGCGACCCGTGTTTGCCGAGGCATCGAACTCTTCGTCAACAACACAACCCGGAGGGGATTTCTCATGTTCATGCGACACGCTATCCGTCTTGGCGCTGCGGCGCTCACCGCCTGGTTCAGTTTCTCGGCGCAAGCCGCACCATCAGGCGCGATCTTCACCACCTTGTCTGACGGCAACCAGGTCAACGCCAACATCTTCAGCGCCAAGTGCGACGCGCTGGGGGTGTACCTCGATGGCGGCCCGGGGCCAAATGCGCCGCAAGGCGCAGCCGGGCTGCCCGACGGTGACTATTACTTCCAGGTCACCGACCCTAGCGGCAAGACATTGTTGAGCAACGATGCCCAGCGGTTCCGGCGCTTCACCGTGAGCGGCGGCATCATCACCGCGCGCGTCGCTCCAGCCGCAGGGGGCGACCACCAAACCGGCACCGACGTCGACCACGGCGCACTGACCATCGAGCTGTGCCCCTTCCTTGATACGCCCAACCCCGGTGGCGAATACAAGGTGTGGGTCACGCCGGTCGGCGACTTTGCAGGCAACCCGGACATCGTGGACAACGGCTACAACCCGGGCTACTTCCACGGTTTCATTCCGGCCGCGTCGAAGACCGACAACTTCAAGGTGCGCGCTCGCAAATCGGTGTGCCTGACCATCATCAAATTCCTTGACGATGGCGACGGCAGGTTTGAACTGGGCGAGCCGAACCTGAACTGGCCGGTCACGGTGGTCGATTCGCTCGGTAACACCGTGCAGGGCGTGGTCTACACGGGCAACGACAAGACCAAAACACCCACCCTGCGCATCTGCGCGTTGACGCCGGGCACCTACACCGTGACCGAGGCTGCCACCAACGACCCCGCCTTCGAGTACGCGGTGACGGCGACGATCCTCGACAACAAGGCGCTCAAGCCCAGCCGCACGGTTGCTGTCAACATCGCCGGCAGCAACCGCACGCTGATCTTCGGCAACACGGAAATCAAGAAGAACTAAGCCACTGCTCACGCACGCAGGGCCGGCAACCAAGGGGTCGCCGGCCCTGTTGCATGAAACGCAGCGCAACGCTTCACCAAGCATCACCACGCACGACACCACCGAGAGCCTCCGAAATGCATCACCCAGCCAAGTTCATGTTTTCGGCGGCCCTGGTGGCCAGCCTGGCCTTTGCCTGTAGCACCGCGCGCGCCGACACCGGCCCCTGCGCCACCGTGATACCGAACGCCACGCTGCCCGACCTGATCGTCGATGCGGCGGTGCTCGCGGCAGCACCTGCGCTGCGGGTCAGCGAGGAAAAGGTCGCGCCGAACAGTTGCACGGTGCAGGAAGGGTTCGTCAACACACCCGGCTGGCACACGCTGCTGCGCTTCACCACCAGCACACCGAACATCGGCGCCGGCGCGCTGGTGATCGGCGACCCGAGCCAATGCGGCGCGCTGTTCGAGCTGTCAAGCTGCCATGGGCACCTGCACTTCCGCGAGTTCGCCGACTACCGGCTGTGGACGTATGGCGGCTACGACACCTGGGTCGCTTCACGCGACCTCGGCCTGCCTGCCAACACCGGCGTGAACGCCGCCGTGCTGGCCGAAGCGGCGAAGAGCCGGCACCTGATCTTCGGGCGCAAGATGGGTTTTTGCATGATCGACTCCAG
>JAYUQE010000353.1:0-9708 GCA_043756905.1 Burkholderiales bacterium
CGGGCTTGCCGATGGCGTCGCAGATCGGCGCCCAGGCCTGGCCCTGGATCGTGAAGTAGATGTAGGCGTTGGGGTCGGTCTGCCAGCCCTTGCACTTCAGCACCCAGCCCGGCTGGCCGCCGCCGCCGGCATTGCCGCCACGTGGCACCACGTCGGTGAACTTGCCGTGCGGATACTGGGGATACTCTTCCAGGTAGCCCAGGCGATCCAGGCGCAACTGGTCGCGCAGCTTCACACGGCACAGGTTGAGCACCGCGTCTTGCATCGAGCACGCCACCTTCTGGCCGCGGCCCGTTTTGTCGCGCTGGCGCAGCGCGGTGAGGATGCCGATGGCCAGGTGCATGCCGGTGTTGCTGTCGCCCAGGGCCGCCGCGCTCACGGTGGGCGGGCCGTCCCAGAAGCCGGTGGTGGAAGCGGCGCCGCCTGCACATTGCGCCACGTTTTCGTAGACCTTCAGGTCTTCGTAGTGGTGGCCGTCAGAGAAGCCTTTGACCGAAGCCAGGATCATCTTCGGGTTGAGTTCGAGGATGCGTTCCCAGGTGAAACCCATGCGGTCGAGCGCGCCGGGGCCGAAGTTTTCGACCATCACGTCGCTCACCTTGATGAGTTTTTCAAGAATGGCCTTGCCTTCGGCGGTCTTGGTGTCGAGCGTGAGCGAGCGCTTGTTGCTGTTGAGCTGGGTGAAGTACAGCGCGTCCACATTCGGAATGTCGCGCAACTGGCTGCGCGTGACGTCGCCCGAGCCGGGGCGTTCCACCTTGATCACGTCAGCGCCAAACCAGGCCAGCATCTGCGTGCAGGCGGGGCCAGCTTGAACGTGGGTGAAGTCGATGATCTTGATGTCGTCGAGTGCTTTGGTCATTGCGTACTCCTTGTTAACGGAACAATTACTTTTTCTTCGCCGCGAGTTGCGGGTTCAGACTGGTGATGCGGCCGCTTTCGGTGCCGGCGGTTTCGTCGATGACGGCGTTGATGAGCGTGGGCCGCCCCGAAGCCAGCGCTTCCAGCATGGCCTTGTTCAACTCGGCCGGCGTGGTGGCGTGAACGCCCACGCCGCCAAACGCCTCCATCATTTTGTCGTAGCGCGCGCCCTTCACGAACACGGTGGGGGCCACGTCGGCGCCGCCCGAGGCGTTCACGTCGGTGCCCTTGTAGACGCCGTTGTTGTTGAACACCACCACACAAATGGGCAGGTTGTAGCGGCAAATGGTTTCGACTTCCATGCCGCTGAAGCCGAAAGCGCTGTCGCCTTCAATCGCAATCACCGGCTTGTTGGTGGTGACGGCCGCGGCCACGGCAAAACCCATGCCGATGCCCATGATGCCCCAGGTGCCCACGTCAAGCCGTTTGCGCGGTTCGGCCATGTCGACAATGCTGCGCGTGAAGTCGAGCGTGTTCGCGCCTTCGTTCACCAGCGTCACATCGGGCCGGTTCTTGATCACCTCGCGCACCACCGCCAGCGCGCTGTGGAAGTTCATCGGCGACGGGTTCTTGGCCAGGGTTTCGGCCATCTTGCTCAGGTTCTTGTCTTTGCGCTCGGCAATCGCGCCCACCCAGTCGGCCGGCGGCTTGGCCCAGTTGGCGCCCATGCCGGCCACCAGGGCCGCGGCGCAGGAGCCGATGTCGCCGATCACCGGCGCAGCAATGGCCACGTTGCTGTCGATTTCAGTGGGCGCAATGTCGATCTGGATGAACTGCTGTTTTTTGTTGTTCGTGCCCTTCTCGGCGCCCCAGGTCTTGCCCTTGCCGTGCGACAGCAGCCAGTTCAGGCGCGCACCCACCAGCATCACCACATCGGCTTCGGCCAACACATACGAGCGTGCGGCAGAGGCCGACAGCGCATGCGTGTCGGGCAACAGGCCCTTGGCCATGGACATGGGCAGATAGGGGATGCCGCTACGCTCGACCAGGGCACGCACCTCGGTATCGGCCTGCGCGTAGGCCGCACCCTTGCCCAGCACGATCAGCGGGCGCTTGGCGCCTTTGAGCAAATCGAGCGCGCGCTGCACGGCGTCTGGCGCGGGAATCTGCTTGGGCGCTGGATCGACCACTTTGATGAGCGACGCGCGGCCCGCCGCGGCGTCCAGGGTCTGCGCAAACAGCTTGGCCGGCAGGTCGAGGTACACGCCGCCGGGGCGGCCAGACAGCGCCGAACGGATGGCGCGCGCAATGCCCACGCCGATGTCTTGCGCATGCAGCACGCGAAACGCCGCCTTGCACAGCGGCTTGGCGATGGCGAGCTGGTCCATCTCTTCGTAGTCGCCCTGCTGCAGGTCGACGATCTCGCGCTCGCTTGAGCCGCTGATCAGGATCATCGGGAAGCAGTTGGTCGTGGCATTGGCCAGCGCCGTGAGGCCGTTCAAAAAGCCCGGCGCTGAAACGGTGAGGCAGATGCCGGGCTTTTGCGTCAGGAAACCCGCCGCTGCAGCGGCGTTGCCGGCGTGCTGCTCGTGGCGGAAGGAAATGACGCGCATGCCTTCGGCTTGCGCCATGCGCGTCAGGTCGGTGATGGGAATGCCGGGCAGGCCGAAGATGGTGTTGATGCCGTTGAGCTTGAGGCCTTCGATCACGAGGTGAAACCCGTCGATCGTGGCAGGGGCGGCGAGATCGGTGCTCATTGAGTTGTTCCCTTCAGTACGGGCCGGCGGCTGCGACGTGCAGCCCGCCTGGCGTGGTGACACTTATCATAGGAAACGCCCTTCGCGTTCGCCGTTGACCGCGGTCAAGATTCGAGATTTTGAATCGCACGCGCAGCGCAACTTGGTGGCCCCAAAACATGATCATCACGCCCATTGCCGAACACCCTGAGCGCAACGTCATCCGCGTTGAGCTGCGCCGCAATGTGGTGCTGCGCGAACTGAGCGATGCGCAGCGCAGTGAGTTGGGTGAACAGTTGGTGATCGTTGACGCGCTCAAGGGCGACGTGCTGCTGCACCAGGGCGTGCACGAAATGGAGCAGTACTTCGTTCTCGACGGCATCTTGAAGCGCGTGGTGACCAATGCCGACGGCAAGGAAATGATCCTGCGCTTTGCCAGTGAAGGCGACATGGAAACCAGCTACGCGGCGTGGCGCTTGAACACGCCCACGCCGTACAGCATTGTGTGCCTGACCAAAGCGCGCGTGGCCAAGCTGCCGCTGCCGGCCTGGGTGCAGTTCATCGACCGCCACCCGCACATCAAGGCCGACTTCGAATACCAGGTGATGGGCTTGATGAGCGAGATCATGGCCCACACCATCACGCTGCACTTGCTTGATGCGCCGGGCCGCGTGCGCCGCTTCGAACGCAAGCATGCGGCGCTGGCCGAGCGGCTGCCGAAGAAGGAACTGGCGACCTACCTGAACATGGCCGCCGAGACGTTGAGCCGCCTGAAACAGCACGGCAAGATCTGACGTTCACTCCACCGGCTGCTGCGCGCGCAAGGGGTCGACCTTGGGCTTGCGCACCTTGGCCAGGCCTTTGGCGATCAACGGCCAGAACAGCATCAGCAAGGCCAGGGTGGTGATTGAACCCACCAGCGGGTTCGACCACATGATCGACACCTCGCCCTGCGACACCAGCATGGCCTGGCGGAACGAATCTTCTGCCTTGTCGCCCAGCACCAGCGCCAGCACCAGGGGTGCCAACGGGTAGTCGAGCTTCTTGAACACGTAGCCGATGACGCCGAAGGCGAGCATGAACCACACATCGAGCATGGCGCTGTGCACGGTGTAGGCACCGATGGCGCAGATGACGACGATCACCGGCGCGATGATCGAGAACGGAATGCGCAGGATGGCGGCGAAGAACGGCACCGTCGTCAACACCACGATCAACCCGACCAGGTTGCCCAGGTACATGCTGGCGATCAGGCCCCAGACGAAGTCTTTCTGCTCGACAAACAGC
Organism: Burkholderiales bacterium; assembly: GCA_043756905.1. Taxonomy (GTDB): domain Bacteria; phylum Pseudomonadota; class Gammaproteobacteria; order Burkholderiales; family Burkholderiaceae_C; genus Rubrivivax. The sequence goes on from JAYUQE010000353.1 coordinate 3,885, forward strand.
AACGGCCCGGGTTGCAGGCCCCAGATCAACAGCCCGCCCAGCAGCACCGCCGCCGTGGGCGAGCCCGGAATGCCCAGCGCGAGCATCGGCAGCAGCGCGGCCGTGCCGGCGGCATGGGCCGCGGTTTCAGGGGCGATCACGCCTTCGACTTCGCCCTTGCCGAAGTTGGCGCCGTTCTTGCTCATCTTCTTGGCCAGGCCATAGCTCATGAACGAAGCGGGCGTGGCGCCACCGGGGGTGATGCCCATCCAGATGCCCACCAGCGAGCTGCGCAGCGAGGTGGCCCAATACTTGGGCAACTGCTTCCAGGTATCCCACACCACCTTGCGGTTGATGGCCGCAGACTTGCCCTGGAACTTCAGGCCCTCTTCCATCGACAGCAAAATTTCGCCAATGCCGAACAGGCCGATCACGGCGATGAGGAAGTCGAACCCGCGCATCAGGTCAGGGATGCCAAACGTTAGACGTAACTGACCGGTGACCGTGTCCATGCCCACCGCGGCCAACGCAAAGCCGATGCCCATGGCCACCAATATCTTGAATGGCGAGCCCTTGCCCATGCCCACGAAGCTGCAGAAGGTGAGCAGGTAGACGGCAAAGAATTCGGGCGCGCCGAACTTGAGCGCGAACTTGGCCACCATGGGGGCCAGGAAGGTGATCATCAACACGGCGATCAGCGCCCCCACGAACGACGAGGTGAAGGCTGCCGTCAAGGCCTGGCCGGCCTTGCCTTGCTGCGCCATGGGGTAGCCGTCGAACGTGGTGGCCACTGACCACGGCTCGCCTGGAATGTTAAACAGGATCGAGGTGATGGCCCCGCCGAACAAGGCGCCCCAGTAGATGCACGACAGCATCACGATGGCCGAGGTGGGCGACATGGTGAAGGTGAGCGGCAACAAGATGGCCACGCCGTTGGCGCCGCCCAGGCCGGGCAGCACACCGATGATCACACCCAGGATGATGCCCACGAACATCAGGCCCAGGTTCATCGGCGTGAGCACCACGCTGAAGCCCTGCATCAACGAATTCAACTCTTGCATGAAATCAAGCTCCGCAATGCGTGGCAGGAATCAGCGGCCAGGCTCTCAGTACCCGAGAAAGCCCAGCGGCGCCAGGCTGCCCTTGAACAAAGGCACTTTGAACCAGACCTCGAACATCAGGAAAAACAGCGCGCAAACGATCACACCCGTGAGCACGCTCTTGAGCCAGCTGTAGCGGCCCAGGATGACCATGAACGCGGTGATGTAGATGGCCGAGGCCACATACAGGCCCAGGTACTGTGCGGCCAGCACGTACACCGCCGCCGGGATCAGCACCTGCATGACCCGCGTGAGTTGCAGCTTGTTGACAAACGCGCCGTCGTCGCGTGCCTTGCCAACAAGCGCCTGCACGAAGATGCCCAGGCTGGCAAGGCACAGGATCAGGCCGATGTAGAACGGGAAGTAGCCGGCGCCCGGGCCGTCACTGGCCCAGCGCGCGCCGAGCTTCCAGGCCGTCGTGGCGATCAACAAGCCGAAGGCAAATATCAGCGCCGCAACGACTGCATCGACCGTGTGGTTGCGCGCCAAGGTCGGGCCGGTGTCTTCAGCGTCTGCCTGTTCAGTGCTCATGGGGCTCCAATGACAGGGGCCTGCGCAGGCAGGCTGTTGGGGGTTCGGCCTGCACCCAAGGCGCGCCGCAAACGCGGCCACCGTAGCCAGGCGGCGCGCCCACACCCAAGCCGGGCCTGTGCGCCTGTGGCGGGCATTACTTGGCCATGAAGCCGGCTTCGGTCATGAGCTGCTTGTGCAACGCCTCGGCGCCTTCAAGCCACTTGCGGTACTCGGCGCCCGACACCGCGGTGCTGTTGAACGCACCCTTTTCCATGAATTCTTTCCATTCAGAGGTGTCGCGCACCTTCTTCATCAAGTCGGTGTAGTAAGCCACTTGGTCGGGTGCAACACCGGGCGACATGAAGATGCCGCGCAGCATCACGTAGTCAGCGGGCACGCCCGATTCCTGGCAGGTGGGAATGTCGTTCCACGACATCGTGGCCGTGACCTTTTCCTTGTAGGGCATGCGCGTGTCGTCAAACACGCACAGCGGGCGCAACTGGCCGGCGCGCCACTGCGCCACGGCCTCGATCGGGTTGTTGACCGTTGAATCCACATGTTTGCCCACCAGCTGCACGGCCACTTCGCCGCCGCCCTTGTAGGGGATGTAGATGAACTTGGTGCCGGTGGCCTTTTCAAGACCCACGGTGAGGATCTGGTCTTCTTGCTTGGAGCCGGTGCCGCCCATCTTGAACTTGCTCGGGCCCGCTGCCTTCACCGCGGCGACATATTCCTTGGCCGTCTTGTAAGGCGTTTCGGCGTTGACCCAGAGCACGAACTGGTCGAGCGCCATCATGGAAACCGGCGTCATGTCTTTCCAGTTGAACGGCACGCCGGTGGCCATGGGAGTGGTGAACAGGTTGGACAGCGTGATGATGATCTTGTGCGGGTCGGCCTTGGCCTCTTTCACCGCCAGGAAGCCTTCGGCGCCGGCGCCGCCAGACTTGTTGACGACGATCATCGACTCCTTCATCAGCTTGTGCTTGACGATGATGCCCTGGATCAGCCGGGCCATCTGGTCGGCGCCGCCGCCCGTGCCCGCGGGCACCACGAACTCGACCGGCTTGCTCGGCTCCCATGCCTGGGCCGGGCTAGCAATTAGCGCTGCCGCGGCAGCGAACGCTGCGGGCACAAGCTTGGCACCTTGGCACAGGCGCGCAGGGTTGAATATCTTGAGCTTGATCATGGTGTCTCCGAAGGTAGAAAGTGGTGCGTGGCGTGGTGCAAGACTCCTCACGCAGCCCAGCTTTGCCCATGTCTTTTGAGCTGCGCAATCGTGGCGCCGACTGGCCTTCTCTGCGCTTGACCGCAGTCAAGTTCCGAAGAAAGCAGGACTCATGTTTACCCTGCCCAGTGGTCTAGGCAGGCCCTACCCAATGCCCGACAGGCTCGAAGGCAGGCGAGCTTGCGTTGCTCCAAACGCCGGCCTGGACAGGTCAGACCTAGGGGCTGACCCTAAAATTGCACCGCCATTCAAAGTCAGGAAAAAGCATGACGAACCAGGATCTGCTTTCGCAGTACGGCCCGCGTGAAGCCATGGACTACGACGTCGTCATCGTCGGCGCTGGCCCGGCCGGGTTGGCCGCAGCCATCCGCCTGAAGCAGCTCGCGCAGGCGCAAGGCAAGGACTTGTCAGTGGTCGTGCTGGAGAAGGGCTCGGAGCCCGGCGCGCACATTCTTTCGGGCGCGGTGATGGACCCTATCGCCATGAACGAATTGCTGCCCGACTGGCAGTCCCTGGGCTGCCCGTTGCTGCAACCGGTGACCAGTGACGACGTGCTGTTCCTGAGTGAGGCCGGCAGCACGCGCACGCCCGGTTGGCTGGTGCCCGAGTGCTTTCACAACCACGGCAACTTCGTCATCAGCCTGGGCGCGGTGGTGAAGTGGTTGGGCCAGCACGCTGAAAGCGTGGGCGTGGAGATCTTTCCCGGCTTCACGGCAGCCGAAGTGCTGTATGACGAGCAAGGCCGAGTCACCGGCGTGGCCACCGGCAACCTGGGCGTGGGCAAGGATGGCGTGCCGCATGAAGGCTTTCAACTCGGCATGGCGCTCAACGGCAAGTACACCTTCTTTGCCGAAGGCGCGCGCGGCCACTTGGGCAAACAACTCCTGGCCAAGTACGCGTTGACTGAAGGCCGCGACCCGCAGAGCTTTGCCATCGGCATCAAAGAGCTGTGGGAAGTGCCCGCCGACAAGGCGCAACCGGGCAAGGTGGTGCACACCGCGGGCTGGCCAATGGTCGATGACACCTTCGGCGGCGGCTTCCTGTATCACCTGGCAGGCAACCAGGTGACGCTGGGTTTCGTGATCGGGCTGGACTACAAGAACCCCTGGCTGAGCCCGTTCGACGAGATGCAGCGCTGGAAGACGCACCCAGCGATCCGCGCCCATATCGAAGGTGGCAAGCGCATCAGCTATGGCGCGCGCGCCATCAACAACGGCGGCTTGCAGGCCCTGCCCAAGCTGGTGTTTCCGGGCGGCGCCTTGCTGGGGTGTGATGCCGGCACCATGAACGCCTCGCGCATCAAGGGCAGCCATGCGGCGCTGAAGACCGGCATGCTGGCCGCCGAGGCCGCATTCGAGGCGCTGGCCGCCGGGCGCGCGCATGACGAGTTGGCGGCCTACCCTGCGGCGTTTGAAGCCAGTTGGTTGCACACCGAATTGCAGCGTACCAAGAACTTCAAGCTGTGGTTCAAGAAGGGCAAGCTGATCGGCAACCTGATGACCGGCGTCGAGCAGTGGCTGTTGCCCAAGCTGGGCGTGAAGGCCCCGCCGTGGACGCTGCACAGCACCCAGCCCGACCACCTGGCACTCAAACCGGCGGCTGAGTGCGACAAGTTCGACTACCCCAAACCCGACGGCGTGTTGACCTTCGACCGGCTGTCAAGCGTGTTCGTCAGCAACACCAACCACGAAGAAAACCAGCCCGCGCACCTGACGCTCAAAGACGCCAGCGTGCCTGTGCAGTTGAACCTGGCGCGCTACGCCGGGCCCGAGAGCCGCTACTGCCCGGCCGGGGTGTATGAGTTCGTGAAGAACGATGACGGCACCGACCGCTTGCAGATCAACGCGCAAAACTGCGTGCATTGCAAGACCTGCGACATCAAGGACCCGAGCCAGAACATCGTCTGGGTCACGCCCGAAGGGGGCGGTGGACCAAACTACGCAGGGATGTGAGCTTCAGGCGGGGCGGCGTTGTGTGGCCGGTGCCGGGCCACGCCGCTCGAGGTGGCGAAAGGTGATGCGGCCCTTGCTCAAATCGTAGGGCGACAGCTCCAGCGAAATCTTGTCGCCGGCCAGGATGCGGATGTGGTTCTTGCGCATCTTGCCCGAGGTGTAGGCCACTAGTTCATGGCCGTTGTCCAGCTTCACGCGGCAGCGTGAATCGGGCAGGATTTCCATCACCACCCCGCTCATTTCGATCAGTTCTTCCTTGGCCATGCGGCCTCCTTCAAAAGCAGGGTGGGGCTGCAAAAACGGCAAAGCCGCCGGCCTTGCGGCAGGCGGCTGAACCAGGCCAAGCAACCTGATGGGGCGTTCAGAGTGGAACGATCTTCGAAGCTTGCGGGCCCTTGTCGCCCTGCGTCACTTCAAACTGCACACGCTGGTTTTCGGCCAGGGTCTTGAAACCGCTGCCCTGGATCTGGCTGAAGTGGGCGAACAGGTCTTTGCCGCCGTCGTCGGGCGTGATGAAACCAAAGCCCTTGCCTTCGTTGAACCACTTCACGGTTCCGGATTGAGTCGTCATGTCTATTCCTGAAAATGGCTGGCGCACACGTGCACGCCAGGCGGCAAGAGCCAAGAAAATCTGCGTTGGGGATCGATCGGGGCCGGCCAACGGAACGTTGGTGCGACACAAATTGAAGACCTGCGGATGGACCGTCTTTGGATGCCTACAGGTGCGATGTTACATCGCCCGCCCCTAAGCCGAGGTATTGACCCAGCAGCAGCCTTGCCCGATGCTCGGCCGCCGACGCCAAAAATGGCCGCTGCCGGATTTCAAGGCAAAGAACAAGTGCAAAGTTCACAACACCCAAGGGGTGCGGCCGTGAATATTCATCGGGCCTGGTTTTTCTGGGCTCAAAACCTTACAACGCGCCACGCTGTGCCGCTTACGGCGGCCGGCGTAAGTGGGTTCACCTGGAGATCGTCATGAACACTGCACTTCAACTTGATGCACAACGCAAAGCCGACCTGCGTCGTGGCCGAACGTGGTTGTCCCTGGCAGCGAC
>JAYUQE010000354.1:0-3470 GCA_043756905.1 Burkholderiales bacterium
AAGCGCGACACACAAGCCGGGCGAAAGAAGTCGTTCTTCAAATCCTGCTCGCGCGACCACAGCGTTTGCACCGGCGTGCCGGGCAAGGCCTGCGCCACCGCGGCGGCTTGCACGATGAAGTCGGTTTCCAGCCTGCGGCCGAAGCCGCCGCCCAGCAGCATCACGTTCACGGTGACTTTGTCTGCATCCACACCCAGCACTTTGGCCACGCCGCTGCGCGCCAGGTCGGGCACTTGCGTGGGCGCCCACACGCTGGCGGCGCCGTCCTTGAACAGCACCGTGCAGCAGTTGGGCTCCATCTGCTGGTGCGCCACGTAGGGCGCGCGGTACTCGGCGTTCACGGTGCGCGCGGCCGTTTTGAACGCGGCGTCGACATCGCCGTGTTTGTAGTAGCCAAAGCCGTCGTCGGCGTCGATGGCGCGGCCTAACGTTTCAACCACGCCAGCGCTGGCAAACGCAACGGCCGGGCCGGCGTCCCATTCCACCTTCAGCGCAGCCAGCGCCTTGATGGCTTGATAGCGTTGCTCGGCCACCACCGCCACCGCGCCGCTGGCGCCGCGCACCGGGGCCAGCGTCACCACTTTCTTCACGCCGGGCAGCTTCAGCGCCGCAGCCTCGTCTACCTTCACCACGCTGCCGCCGCGCGTGGGGCAGGCCAGCACGCTGGCATAGAGCATGCCCGGCAACTTCACGTCCAGCGTGTACAGCGCGCTGCCGTTCACCTTGGCCGCGGCCTCGTGCCGCAACACCGGCGTGCCGATGAGCTTGAAGGCGCTGGCCGCTTTGAGCGCCGGCGCCTCGGGCACCGGCAGCCCGGCCGCGGCGCCCACCAGTTCGCCGTAGCTGGCCTGTTTACCCGAGGCTCCCGAGGCGTGCTTCACCACGCCCGCCTGCGCCACGCATTGCGCCACCGGCACCTGCCAGCGCGCCGCGGCCGCGGCCAGCAGCATCTCGCGCGCGCTGGCGCCGGCCTGGCGCAGCGGCAGCCACAGGTCTTTCACGCTCGACGAGCCGCCGGTCATCATCACGCCGACCTCGCGCATGGACTTGGCGGTGAGCCATTGCGCCAGGCGCTTGACCACGCCGTCGTCATCCGGGTGAAAGGGCAGGCCGTCGACCATCGACACCACGTTGGCGTAGATCGGGTCGATGCCGCTGCCTTGTATCTGCACCCGGGCCAGGTCGACTTCCAGCTCCTCGGCCAGCAGCATGGCCAACGCGGTGTGCACGCCTTGGCCCATTTCAGATTTCGGGCAGATCAGGCGCACCGATTCATCGGTGCCGATGCTGACCCAGCCGTTCAACGCCGTTTGCCACGCTGCCGCGGCCACCGGCCGAGCCGGGCGCACGCGCTGGCGCACAGGCAGCACAGACCAGCCCACCACGAGCACGCCGGCAGCGGCGAACGAGCCCAATACAAAGCGCCGTGTCGCTCCCATGCCTAGTCCTTCACCGGCCGGCAGCGGTACATGCCCCAGCCCTGCATGTCCAGCACCACGTCGCCGTGCTGGTTGAGCGTTTGGGTTTGCGATTGCACCAGGCCCACGCCGGGCCGGCTGGCCATCAGCCGGGCTTGCAGCACGGTGCTGCGCACGCGCAGGGTGTCACCTGGAAACACCGGTTTGGGCCAGCGCAGTTGCTCAATGCCCGGCGAGCCCAGGCTGGCGCAGTGCAGCAGCAGGCCGCGCACCAGCATGCCCATGGTCATGGCGCAGGTGTGCCAGCCGCTGGCGCTGAGCCGGCCGAACAGCGAGGCCTGCGCCGCGGCATCGTCAAGGTGAAAGGGTTGCGGGTCGTACTGGCCGGCGAAGGCCAGCACGTCTTCGCGCGTGACGTGTTGCTGGCCGAACTCACGCACTGTGCCGACAGTGAAGTCTTCCCAGTACAAAAGGGAGGTGTCCGGGGCGGTGTCAGGGGCGGCGTCGGGGGCGGTCTCGGGCGGGTTGTTCATGGGCTGAATGGTGCAGGGCGTGCAGCCCAGGATAGCCCCAGCCGCATCGTGGGCGCCGGCGGCGCCGCCAAATTCACGCAGCGCCCATGCCGCCACACCGCGCCCGGCTCAAGCACGCCCGGGGCATGCCGACATTGACTGGCCAATGTCTCACACCCGCTCATGATCCGGCCCACCGACCCCAGCTCCGACGAGCGTCTTGCCGAGCCTTTGGCCAGCGACGACAGCTTGCGCCCACTGGCCGCAGCCCTGTTGCGCGAAACCCCGCTGCAAGCCGGGCTGGCCGCCGGGCTGGCCTTGTTGCTGACGCTGTGCCTGCACGGCTTTTACCCGGGTGATGCGCCTTGGGCCTGGTGCGCGGCCGTGCTGGCGCTGCAAGGCGTTCGCGCTGCCGCAGCGCGGCTGGCCGAGCGCCGCGACACCCCGCCAGACGCCAAGCTGGTGCTGAACGCCAGCGCCTTCGGCCTGCTGGCCACGGCGCTGCCCTGGGCGGCCTTGCCGATGCTGGCCTTCTCGCGCATCGACCCGCCAGGCCATGGCCTGGCCTTGCTGGCCATGGCCGCTGCCACCCTGGCCGCCACGCCGTGGCAGGAACGGCTGCGCCATGCCGCCTTTGCCCACGCTGCACTGTGCCTGGTGCCGGGCAGCCTGTGGCTTGTGTTGGGCGGGCTGGGCGCCGAACGCCTGGTGGGCGTGGGCGGGCTGGCCTGCCTGGGCCTGGCCTGCGCCGGCGTGGGCATGAGTGGGCCGCACGGCCGCCAGCTGCTGCGCGTGTTGCGCGAGGCGCAACGCCTGGTGGCCAGCGAAGCGCGCAGTGCGCGCCAGCTCGAACGTGTGGTGCTGCAACTGGGCGAGGCGCAAAAGGCGCTTCAGACCCACAAGGCCATGCTGTTGAACCCGCAGGCCGATGCCAACGCGGCGGCGATTGAAAAGCGCTCGCGCGACCTGGAGCAGCGTGCACTGGAACTGGCCCGCCAGGCCGTGACCGACCCGCTCACCGGGCTGCCCAACCGCAAGGGCATCAATGAACACTTGAGTGAATTGCTCGGCCCGCACGATTCGATTGCGCCGGTGCTGGCCCACGAACTGGGGCAGGAGCCCGCGCTGGCCTTGCTGTTCCTGGATCTGGATCACTTCAAGGAAGTCAACGACCTGATGGGCCACCTGGCCGGCGACTCGGTGCTCAAGGTGGTGGCCGAACGGCTGCGTGAAAACATGCCGCGCGGCGCCTTTGCCGCGCGTTGGGGCGGCGACGAATTCGTGGTGCTGTTGCCCGGCACCCGCCGCGCCGACCAGGCCAAGCGCGTGGCCGAACACCTGCGCGTTGCGCTGTCGGTGCCGGTGCAACTGGAAGAGCGCGTGGCGCGCATCGGCTGCTGCGTGGGCATTGCGCTGGCACCCCAGCATGGCAACACGCCCGAGGCCTTGATCATCGCCGCCGACCATGCCGTGTACGCCGCCAAGGCCGAGGGCAGTGGCAAGGTGCGCCTGTTCGATGCCCGGCTGGCCGAAGCCGCCG
>JAYUQE010000355.1:0-9645 GCA_043756905.1 Burkholderiales bacterium
ACAATAGCAAACAAGCTGCACGGGATCAATCCGTTTTCAGGAGCGCCTTCATGAGCACCAAGACATTCGCTTCACATGCCGACCTGGAGGTCAAGAAAGTCACCTTCAGCAAGCTGTCCGACAACGCCTATGCCTACACGGCAGAAGGAGACCCCAACACCGGCATCATCGTTGGCGACGACGCCGTGCTGGTGCTGGACACGCAGGCCACGCCGGTGATGGCGCAAGACGTGATCCGGCACATCCGCACGGTGACCGACAAACCCATCAAGTACGTCGTGCTGAGCCACTACCACGCGGTGCGCGTGCTCGGCGCCACGGGTTATGCGGCGCAGCACATCATCGCCAGCCGCGACACTTACGACCTGATCGTTGAGCGTGGCGAGGCCGACAAGGCCAGCGAGATCGGCCGCTTTCCGCGCCTGTTCCAGGCGGTGGAATCGGTGCCGCCGGGCATGACCTGGCCCACCATCACCTTCAGCGGGCGCATGAGCATCTGGCTGGGCAAGCTGGAAGTGCAGTTGATCCAGCTCGGCCGCGGCCACACCAAGGGCGACACGGTGGCCTGGCTGCCCGAGCAAAAAATTCTGTTCTCGGGCGACCTGGTGGAATTCGACGCGACGCCATATGCCGGCGACGCCTATTTTCAAGACTGGCCTGGAACGTTAGACAACATCGCCGCGCTGCAACCGCGCGCCTTGGTGCCCGGCCGCGGCGCCGCACTCACCACGCCCGATGCAGTGGCCGCCGGGTTGAAGGGCACGCGCGACTTCATTGCCGACATGTGGGCCAGCGTTCAGGCCGGCGTGGCAGCGGGGCAAGACTTGAACGCCGTGTACAAGGCCACCTACGCCAAGCTCAAGCCCAGGTATGGGCACTGGGTGATCTTCGACCATTGCATGCCGTTTGACGTGACGCGCTGCTATGACGAAGCCACGAAGTACCCCGACCCACGGGTGTGGACGGCGCAGCGCGACATCGAGATGTGGAAGTCGCTGGAGAACTGATCTGGGCAAGCGCGGCCATGGATTTCCAGCAAGTCGTCTTCCCGTTTGAACGCAGCGCGGACCAAGACGCCGCGCAACCCGCCCAGCACCCCGTGGTGGTGGTTGGCGCCGGCCCGGTGGGCCTGAGTTTGGCCATCGACCTGGCCCAGCGCGGCCAACCGGTGGTGCTGCTGGATGACGACGACCGCCTTTCCAGCGGCTCGCGCGCGATCTGCTTTGCCAAGCGCACGCTGGAAATTTTTGATCGCCTGGGCTGCGGTGCGGTGATGGTTGACAAAGGCGTGTCGTGGCAAGTGGGGCGCGTGTACTTCGGCAGCGAACAGGTCTACCAGTTCGACTTACAACCCGAGCCCGGACATGAGCGCCCGGCCTTCATCAACTTGCAGCAGTACTACGTGGAAGGGCATCTGGTCGAACGCGCGCAAGCGCTGCCTTTGATTGATTTGCGCTGGAAGCATGCGCTCAAAGGCATCACCCCGAGCGCTGACAACGTCACCTTGACCGTTAGCACGCCTGATGGCAACTACGCCATCACGGCCGAGCATGTGGTGGCCTGCGACGGCTCGCGCTCGCCCACCCGAAAGCTGCTGGGTCTGGAAAGCAAAGGCGTCACGTTCAAGGATCGCTTCCTGATCGTCGACGTGACCATGAAGGCCCACTTTCCCAGCGAACGCCGCTTCTGGTTCAACCCGCCGTTCCACCCCGAACACAGCGTGCTGCTGCACCGCCAGCCCGACTCGCAGTGGCGCATCGACTTCCAGCTCGGCTGGCAGGCCGACCCGGAAGCGGAACGCCAGCCCGAGCGCATTCGCCCGCGCGTGCATGCGCTGCTTGGGCCGAGAGTAACGTTCGACATCACCTGGGCCAGCGTCTACACCTTCAGTTGCCTGCGCATGGAGAAGTTTCGCCACGGCCGCGTGCTGTTTGCCGGCGACAGCGCACACGGCGTTTCACCCTTCGGCGCGCGCGGCGCCAATTCGGGCGTGCAGGATGCCGACAACCTGGGCTGGAAGCTGCACGCCGTGCTGCAAGGCCGCGCGCCCGATGCGCTGCTTGATTCCTACGCCAGCGAGCGCGAGGCGGCGGCGGACGAAAACATCCTGAATTCGACCCGCGCCACCGACTTCATCACGCCCAAGAGCGCGGTGAGCAAGCTCTTTCGGGATGCCGTGTTGAGCCTGGCGCGCGAGCACGCCTTTGCGCGCAGCCTGGTCAACAGCGGGCGGCTGTCGGTGCCGGCCGTGTTGACGGATTCGCCCTTGAACACGCCCGATGTGGAAGTGTTCAACAGCCAACTCGTGCCCGGCGCCGTGGCGGCCGATGCGCCCGTTGCGGCTGCGGGCGTTGCGCCGTGGTTGCTGCAACACCTGCACGGCACCGGCTTTACGCTGCTGCTGTGGAGCGACGACGCGGCCGATGAGGCGCCGTTGCGTGCCGCGGCACAGGCCGTCGCCCCGACGCAACTGCTGCGCATCGGCCGCGCTGCGTTGCAAGACCTGCAGGGCCTGGTGCAACAGCGCTACGACGCGCAGCCCGGCACGGCCTACCTGCTGCGGCCCGATCAACATGTTTGTGCGCGCTGGCGTGAACCGACGCCGGCCGCCGTGCGGGCGGCGCTGCGCCGGGCGCTGGCGCACCCCGCGAATGAATGAAGGCACCATGACGCTGATCACCACACCCAACCTGCCAGCGCCCGATGATTTCTATCAAGCGCTGATCGACACCCACCGCGATCTGTCTGAACCCGCCAGCCATGCCCTGAATGCGCGCCTGGTGCTGCTGCTGGCCAACCACATCGGCAACCTGGCCGTGCTGCGCGAAGCGCTCGCCGCGGCTCGGGCCGGCACCACGGAGCCATTGTCATGACCCTCTCGTACCAAAGCGGCTTTGGCAATGAGTTCGCCAGCGAGGCCGTGCCGGGCGCGCTGCCGCAGGGCCGCAACAGCCCGCAACGGGTGGCGCATGGCCTGTACGCCGAGCAGTTTTCAGGCACGGCGTTCACGGCGCCGCGCGCGGCCAACCTGCGCAGTTGGCTATACAGGCGCCAGCCTTCGGTGGTGTGCGGCGGCTACGAACCCTTTGAGCAGCCGTTGTGGACGAGCGGCGCCGCAGGGGGTGTGGTCACTCCGCCCGACCCGCTGCGCTGGGCCGCACCCGCCCTGCCGCAAGCGCCCACCGACTTCATCGCCGGCCTGCGAACGATGTGCGCCAACGGCGAGCCCGACGCCCAAAGCGGCCTGGCCGCGCTGGTCTATGTGGCGAATGAATCCATGCAGCGGCGCGCGCTGATCAACGCCGATGGCGAGATGCTGTTGGTGCCGCAACAAGGCCGGTTGCTGTTAACGACCGAGATGGGCATCCTGGACGTGGCGCCGGGCGAGATCGCCGTCATTCCGCGTGGCCTGGCTTTCAAGGTGGCCCTGCCCGACGGCCCTTCGCGCGGCTACGTGGCCGAAAACTACGGCGCCGCATTTCGCCTGCCCGAACTCGGCCCCATCGGCGCCAACGGCCTGGCCAATGCGCGCGACTTCCTGGCGCCGGTGGCGGCTTTCGAACAAAGCCTTGGCGAAGTCGAACTGATCAAGAAAACCGGCGCCCGCCTGTGGCGCGCCACGCAAGCCCACACGCCGTTCAACGTGGTGGCCTGGCATGGCAACCTGGTGCCTTACAAGTACGACACGGCGCGTTTCATGACGATTGCCAGCGTCAGCTTCGACCACCCCGACCCGAGCATCTTCACCGTGCTGACCAGCCCGAGCGAGACGCCGGGCACGGCGAATTGCGACTTCGTGATCTTTCCGCCGCGCTGGATGGTGAGTGAGGACACCTTCCGCCCGCCTTGGTATCACCGCAATGTGATGAGCGAATTCATGGGCCTGGTGCTGGGCCAGTACAACGCCAAGGCCGAGGGCTTCGTGCCCGGCGCGGCCTCGCTGCACAACTGCATGGTGCCGCACGGACCCGACACGGAAGCGTTCGTTAACGCTTCAAATACGCCACTGGCGCCGCACAAACTGGGCGACACCCTGGCCTTCATGTTCGAAAGCCGCTGGCGCTTCGTGCCCACGGCGTTTGCCATGAACGGCGGCTTGCTTGATGCCGACTACGCGGCGTGCTGGGCCGGGCTGGCTGATCAGTTCAAGGCTTAGCCAACAGTTCTGCCACGGTGGCCTGGCCGGCTTGTAAGCCGCAGCCTTGCTTCGCGGGGCCCGTGTTCCCGGGGGGCTGCCCCGCCATTCGTGAACCAGGTCGCGCTTCAGCGTGAGCCTCCCCGCGGCGCGGGGGTTCACAGCACAGTGGCCGATTTCTACAGTGCCACCCATCGCAGCCACTCCCGGTTGCGTGCATGGAGCACTCAAGATGAATCGCGCCCCCTTCGCTGCCACGCTGGCCGCCTTTGCCCTGGCCGCCACGGCCGCCCTGCCCGCCTCGGCCGACACGCTGAAGTTGTTGACCACCAGCCATGGCCACCATGAAATCGCCACCAGCATGACCGGCCTGGAAGCCGTGGCGCAGTACGTGGCCGAATGGAACGGCACCACGTTCCTGACCTACTGCACCGACCTGTTCGAGCCCTTCGCCTTCAACGTCAGCTACACCGACTACGCCCCCGCAGCCACCGGCTCGGCCGGCGGCTTCACCGCGCGCCAGGCCGACTTGCTGGGCAAGCTGTACACCGTGGCCGACAACGGCGGCGGCGCCCGGGTTGACACGCTCGACGAGACCGTGGCGTTTCAGCTATCAGTGTGGGAGATCATCAACGAAACCGCTTCCAGCCTGCGCGTCAGCGGCAGCGGCAAGGGTGTGTTCTTTGTGGAGGGTGGCGCCACCGGCAGCCAATTGGCCCTGGCCAACGGATGGCTGGACGCGGTGGGTGAAACACGCAGCAGCGCCTTCAGCGTGACCCGTCTGCACAGCGACGGCCACCAGGACATGCTCAGCGTCACCGCCGTGCCCGAGCCGTCCACCTATGCCATGCTGCTGGCCGGCCTGGGCGCCATGGGCTTCGTCAGCCGGCGCCGCGCCTCGCGCTGAGTTTCAATCGTTCCGTTTGGGGGTCTATTGGGCGGTCAGGTTGACCGCCCTTTTTTTGCCTGCGCGGCGCACTGTGCAGGTTCTAAGATCGCGGCCACACCGCTGCCTGTGAACCCGCATGAACACCCTCCTTCGCTGTCTGACCACCCTGCTGTTGTGCGCCACCACGCTGAGTGCCGCAGCGCAAGTGCGCAGCCTGCGCATCGCCACCGCGTTCGACCCGCAGACCATGGACCCGCAGGCCCTGGCGCTGCTGTACCACTCGCGGGTGGTCTATCAGCTCTATGAGTCGCTGCTCAGCCGAGACCAGAACTTCCAGCTTGAGCCGGCACTCGCGCTGGAGTGGCGCAACCTGAACGCCACCACCTGGCGCTTCAAGCTGCGCCCGGGCGTGAGCTTTCACGACGGCAGCGCGATGACGGCCGACGACGTGGTCTTCAGCATCGAACGCACCTTGCAGGCGCCGTCGCAGCGCGCCTTCCAGCTCAAGGGCGTGACCGGTGCGAAGAAGGTCGATGCGCTCACGGTGGACATCGAACTGGCCACGCCCGACGCGGTGCTGCCCGAAAAGCTGCAATTCGTGGCCATCATGAGCCAGGCCTGGGCGAAGAAGCACGGCGTGGAAAAGGCGCAAGACTTCAACGGCAAGCAAGAGACCTTCGCCGTGCGCAACGCCAACGGCACGGGTGCCTTCATGCTCGAGCGCTACGAACCCGACGTGAAGACCGTGCTCAAGCGCAACCCGCGCTGGTGGGGCTGGGCCGACAAGCGCGCCGGCAATGTCGATGAAGTGACCTGGATCACCATCAAGGCCGACGCCACCCGTCTGGCGGCCCTGGCCTCGGGCGAAGTCGACCTGGTGATGGACCCGCCCTACCAGGACATCGAACGGCTGAAGAAAGAGTCGCGCATCACCTTGACGCAAATGCCCGACATCGGCCAGCAGTACCTTACTTTCGACCAAGCCCGCGACGAGCTGGTCGAAGGCAGCGTGAAAGACCGCAACCCGTTCAAGGACCTGCGCGTTCGCCGCGCCGTGTACCACGCGATCAACATCGACCTCGTGATTGCCAAAGTGCTGCGCGGCGCTGCCGTGCCCACCGGCGCGTTCCTGTCCACCAAGGTCGACGGCTCGCTGCCCGAACTCGACAAGCGCCTGCCGTTCGACCCGCCCAAGGCGCGCGCCTTGCTCGCCGAGGCCGGCTACCCGCAGGGCTTTGCGGTCACGCTCGATTGCGTGAACGTGGCCTGGCGCGAGAACGTCTGCCTGGCCATTTCGGGCATGTTGTCGCAGGTGGGCATTCGCACCCAGTTGCGCGCCTCGCCCACCAACCAATTCTTTCCCAAGCTGAGCCAGGGCACGGCCAGCTTCATCGAATACGGCTGGACGGCGAGCCCCGACGCCTGGCAATCCCTGAATGGCTTGTTTCGAACGTTTGACAAGGCCGGCCTCGGCACCTTCAACGCCGGGCGCTATTCCAACCCCAAGCTCGACACGTTGATCGACAACATCCGCGTCGAGCCCGACCTGACCCGTCGCCGCGCCATGGTCGGCGTGGCGCTGCGCCTGGTGGGCGACGACCTGCCCTACATCCCGCTGTACCGCCGCGTGCTCACCTGGGCCATGCACAGCAAGGTCAGCCTGACGCAATGGCCGAACGACACGCTGGAATTGCGGTGGGTGAAGATCAAGTAACGCCACGGCGCAGCGCGTGGCATGCAGTGTGGCGCGCTCTGTGGTGCTATGGCTGGGCGGCGCCGGCCAGTGTGCTGGGTTTGATGTTCGCCGCCCCGGCGCTGTTGTGCGGCGCGCGCGCCAGGCGTGTGGCCGGCACGCTTGAAGTGGGTGGGGGTGCCCTGTGCCGCTTGATCGCACGTTGGGCCGGCTTTGACGCCATCACGCTGGGCCATGTGATCCTGGGCCGGCATGGTGCTGATCTGGCCCGGCTGCGCTGCCACGAACAGGTGCATGTGCAGCAGTACGAACGCTACGGTGTTCTGATGTTGTTGCTCTACCCCTTGGCCGGTGCTTGGGCCGTGCTGCGCGGCCGGCGGGCGTATTGGGACAACCCGTTTGAGCGCCAGGCGCGGTTTGCCGAGGCTGTGGCGCAGCGCAAGCTTCGAAATACCCACTCGTAGACGGCAGCTCGAGCCGAGGGCGTCGGGTGGCCGGCTTCGCTCGTGCCCAGGGCCAGTGGCCCTGGGCGTTCGCCAGGCACAAACAGTCCACCGGACTGTTTGTGTCCGGGCTCACTCACCCGTCGTCGGCCTGACGGCCTCCTCCTCCTTCTTTACCTCGCTACGCCGGCCACCCAACACCCTCGGCCGGCACCAGCGGTGCCTTGGGTAACGTTCGAGACGAGTCACTGTCAAAGGATCAGGCCGGTGGGGCGTGCTGCGTAGCGAAGTAATGGGGGAGGAGGAGGCCGCCAGGCCGACGACGGAGGACATGAGCGTAGCAGCGCGCCCCGCCGGCCTGATCCCGCTCCAACGCAGCCGGCCTGTTCCCACTCCAATGTCGCCGGCTCATTCGTAAGTCACCCCTGCAACCGCGCCTCCGCCTCCCGCACCACCCTTGCCAGCCGATCCGCCAGCTTCTCGGTGCTCAATTGCTCGCGAAAGCGCTCCACCATGAGCGGCAGGCTGAAGGGGCTGGGTGCGGGCAGTTCCACAAACACCGTGCGCAGCTTGCGCATGCGCTTGAGCGCGGCACGCAGGCGTGGCAGGTCAAGCTCCTGCGCCAACACTTCGCTTTCGGCCTGGCCCAGCAGCCGGTTGGCGGGGTCGTATTTGCGAAAGACTTCAAAGAACAGCGAGCTTGATGCCTGCAACTGCCGCGTGCTCTTGGGCGCGCCCGGGTAGCCGCTGAACACCAGCCCGGCCACGCGCGCGATCTCACGAAAGCGGCGCTGTGCCAGCTCGCCGCTGTTCAGGCTTTGCAGCACGTCTTGCAGCAGGTGCTCGTCGTCGAACAAGGTCTTGTCGCGCAGCAACTCGGCGGCCACGGGCTCGGCACTGAGCAACTCGAAACCATGGTCGTTGACGCTGATGCTGAAGCTGTTCGGCGCCTCGCGCGCCAAACGCCAGGCCAGCAGCGAGCTTAAGCCCAGGTGCACCGTGCGGCCGGCGAACGGGTACAGGTACAGGTGATGGCCCTCGGCCGAGCGCCAACGCTCGATCAGCAACGTGTGCGGCGTGGGCAGTTGCGACAAACGCTGCTGCGCTTGCAGCATGGGTTGGGCGGCCTGCAATTCGGGCTCGAAGAAGTCGCCCTGCGCGCAGCCGGCCAGCACGCCTAAGCTGGCGTCGGCCAATTCGCTGGACAGCGCCATGCGCCCGCCACTCCAGGCCGGCACGATGCCGCGCCGGGCGCTGCTCTTGCGAACATAGGCCGCCATATCTTGCGTGCGCACGTATTCGAGCATGCGGCCGCCGAACACAAACACGTCGCCGGGTTTAAGCCGGGCGATGAAGCCCTCTTCCATCTGGCCCAAGGTGCCGCCACTGAGCCATTTCACGCTCATCGACGCTTCGCTCACGATGGTGCCCACCTGCAGCCGGTGGCGCAGCGCAATCTGGCGGTCGGGCACGCGCCACACACCGGCCACTTTCTGCACACGGTGGTATTGCGGATACGCACCGAGGCTGCCGCCGCCATGCGCCACGAAATCCAGCGCCCACTGGAACGCGGCGCGATCGAGTTTCCTGAAACTGTAGGCGCGCCTGACTTCCCTGAACATCGGCTCAGTGCGAAAGCCGCCACCCAGCGCCACGCTCACCAGGTGCTGCACCAACACATCGAGCGGTGCCTGCGGCGGCGGGCGCGACTCCACCCGGCCGGCCAGCGCCGCACGGCGCGCCGCCACGGCTTCCACCAATTCAAGCGTGTGGGTAGGCACCAGGGTGATGCGGCTGGTGCGGCCCACTTGGTGGCCGCTGCGCCCGGCGCGTTGCAGCAGTCGCGCCACGCCCTTGGCGCTGCCGATCTGCACCACGCGCTCCACCGGCAGAAAGTCCACGCCAAGGTCGAGCGACGAGGTGGCCACCACGCAGCGCAGTGTGCCGGCCTTGAGTTGCGCCTCAACCCATTCGCGCACGCCCTTGTCGAGCGAGCCATGGTGCAGAGCGATGCTGCCGGCCCAGTCTGGCCGCTCTTGCAGGATCAGCCTGTACCAGGCCTCGGCCTGCGAGCGCACATTGGTGAAGACCAGGGTCGTGCCGCTTTGCTCCAGGGCCTGCACCAGCGGCTTGACCATCTGCGTGCCCAGGTGCCCGGCCCAGGTGAAGCGGCCTGGGTCGGCGGGGATCAGGCTATCGATGACCAGTGTCTTGTCGAGCCTAGCCTGCACCAGCCGGCCCCGGCCACGCGGTGGCAGCAATGCGCGCAAGGCCTCGTCCAGGTTGCCCAAGGTGGCGGAAAGTCCCCACACCGTTAACTTCGGGTGCCAGTTGCGCACGCGTGCCAGGGCAAGCTGCACCTGCACGCCGCGCTTGTTGCCCAGCAGCTCGTGCCATTCGTCCACCACCACCACCTGCACGCCACGCAAGGTGTGCGCGGCGTTGTCGCGGGTCAGCAGCAGGCTCAGGGTTTCGGGCGTGGTGA